>JAUIKL010000117.1 GCA_030430625.1 Gemmatimonadota bacterium | reverse complement strand
CGTCGAACTCGAGCACACTGCGCGGCCGGTAGCCGTCGAAGCCGAACTCCGAGTACGCGTGGTCGTACGCCAGGACGATGTCGTGCTCGCGGCAGAAGGCGATCGCCTCCTCCACGTAGCTGTCCGGCGCCACGGCGGTGGTCGGGTTGTTCGGGTAGTTCAGGTACAGGATCCGCGCCGACTCGACGACGTCGGCCGGGATCCGGTCGAGCGGAATCAGGAAGTCGTTCTCCGGCCGGAGCGGAACGAGGTGCGGCCGTCCACCCGCCAGCGTCACGGAGCCGAGGTACGCCTGATAGCCGGGGTCGGGGATGATGGCCGCGTCCCCCTCCTCGACGAAGGCGAAGGCCAGGTGCGCCAGCCCGTCCTTGGAGCCGATGAGCGGCAGGACCTCGGTCGCCGCGTCGACCGGCACGTCGAAGCGACGGGCCATGAAGTCGACGATGGCGGCGCGGAAAGCAGGCAGGCCGGACTGGAAGGAGTAGCGCGAGTGTGCCATGTCCCCGGCTGCGGCCCGGATGGCCTCGACCGCCGCGGGCGGCGGGTCGAGGGGTGCGTCCCCCGCCCCGAGGTCGATGATGTCGACACCGTCGGCCTCCAGCCTCCTCCGCATCGCCTTCATCTCGGCGAGCGGGTACGGCGGCAGCGCGTCGAAGCGCGATGTGGTGCGCATCAGGCCGTCCCGGACACCACCGGGTTGGACACCTTGCCGACGCCCCGGACCTCGACCTCGACGACATCCCCGGCCTGCAGCGGACCGATCCCCTCCGGCGTGCCCGTGGCAATGAGGTCCCCGGGCTCGAGGGTCATCACGTTGCTGATGTATTCGATGATGGTCGGGATATCGAAGACCATGTCGGAGGCGTCCCCCTCCTGCCGCACCTCCCCGTTCACGCGCGTGGTGACACCCAGCGCGTCGAGGTCGACGTCCGCCACGGGGACGGGGGTGCCGACCGGGCAGAACGAGTCGAAGCCCTTGGCGCGGGTCCACTGGTTGTCCTTCGCCTGGAGATCCCGCGCGGTGACGTCGTTCAGCGGGAGGATCGACTCGACGTACGACCAGGCGTCGGCCTGGGACACCTTCGTGGCCCGACGCCCGATAATGATGCCGATCTCCCCCTCGTAGTCGACGCGCTCGGACTGGGAGGGCATGACAATCGAGGCCCCGCTGTCGAGGAGCGCCGACGGCGGCTTCATGAAAATGAGCGGCTCGGCCGGGACTTCCCCGCCCATCTCGGCAGCGTGTTTGGCGTAGTTCTTACCGACGCAGATAATCTTGGTGGGGTTCAGCGGTGCCATGGGTTCCTCGGCCGGTGGGCGTGGTCGTACGGTGGGCGCAATCGCGCGGTGGGAACGACGAAGGGGTCGCCCGCCTGTGCGGACGACCCCCCGTGTGTGGTGTCAGCGGTCCTGCGGGAGCGCGGTCAGCTCTCGGTCTTCTGCGTGTGGATCCACGTTCCGCCGAGGGCGCCGAGCGCGGCGATCGTCAGGAGCGCGGCGATGACGGTCCACCAGAAGCCGACGTCGGAGTAACCGGTGTCCCAGCCGTTGTTGGCCCGCTGGAGAGCGCCGAAGGCGATTCCGAGATAAAGAAAGCCGATGCCGAAGCCGATGAGACGCTTCATCGATGACTCGTGATCGAAAGGTTGTGGGGCCGCGCGGCCCGGTCGGAAAAAATCTAGGCCGGGCGGCGGGCGCGTCCAAGGGTCAGCCGACGCTGGCGTAGAAGTCCTCGAGACGGCGGCGCACGTCGCTCCACGCCCCTTTCACCAGCGGCGCATCGGGCAGCGAGCCCCGCAGGTATCGCCCATACCGTTTCGTGAGGATCCGATCGTCGAGGAGGACGACGGCACCCCGGTCGGTCTGGGAGCGGATGAGGCGGCCGAAGCCCTGCTTCAGGCGAAGGGCGGCGTGCGGCAGCATGAACTCCTGGAAGGGATCGTGCCCGCGCCGTTCGATGGCCTCCATCCGTGCCGCGGTGATCGGCTCGCTCGGGACGCGGAAGGGGAGCTTCTGGATGAGGAGCCCGCGCAGGGGATCGCCGGGGACGTCGACGCCCTCCCAGAACGAGGAGGTGCCGAGCAGGATGCCCCGCCCGCTGGCCACGAATTGGGACAGCAGGCGATACCGGTCCGACTCACCCTGGACGAAGAGGGGCCAGCGCCCGTCCACGCCGGCCTCCCGGAGCCCGGTGGCCACGCGGCGCAGCGCGGCGTACGAGGTGAAGAGGCCGAAGAGTCCCCCATCGGTCATCTCCGCGAAGTCGATGAGGACGTCGGTCGAGCCGCGGTCGAAGGCGTGGTTGTCGGCGGTGAAGCCGGGAAGGTCGGTGACGACCCCGAGCACGACCTGCTCCCGGAAATCGAAGGGCGACTGCACGATGCGCTCGTGGACCTCGACCGGTGTCTCGTCGTGCTGGATCTCGGAGGCGGCCAGCCCGAGCCGGCCGCGCAGGAAGTCGAAGGTGCCGCGCGTGGTGAGCGTGGCGGAGGTCAGGACCGTCGTCTCGACCTGGTTGAAGAGGGACTCGCGGAGGACTTCCCCGAGCTCGATGGGGGCCGCTGCCAGGACGAGGTTCATCCGGGCTCCGCTCCCCCGCCCCTCCAGCCAGCGCACGAACCAGCGGGCTTCGTCCCCGGGCGCCAGGACGAGCCTGAGACCGTGGGCCGACGAGGCCAGCCGTCGTTCGACGGAGCGCAGGTCGAGGAGGCGGGCTTGAAGCCGGTCGGAGAGGTCCTCCTCGATCTCGACCCGGGTCCTGAGGTCGGCCAGCTTCCGCTCCAGGGTGCCGAGAGCGGAGAGGGTCGCGCGGAGGCGCTCGGCCACCTCCTCCCGTTCGACGGGTTCGATTCCGGCCTCGCCGAGGCGGATCGTCCCGCCGCCGTCACTCACGTACGGCTCGAGTCGCTCGATCAGACCCTCGATCTCGGCGCGCGCCTTCGACAGAGCCGGGCGGGCGTCGTTCTCGACCCGCTGTCGGATCTCCGAACCACCCTGGACCCCGTCGGCGGCGTCGTAGACGGCGGTGAGGATGCCCCGCCCGCGCCGGTCGAGCCGGGACAGCGCGCGGAAGAGGCCCGCGCGGGTGATCTCGACGCCGAGGTGGGAGGTGGCCGCGTCCTCCGCGTTGTGCGCCTCGTCGAGGACGACGCGCTGGTACGCGGGCAGGACGGCCGAGTGTTTGTAGTTGGAGGTGGCGCGCCGGACGGCCAGATCCGTGAAGAGGAGGTGGTGGTTCACGACGAGCACGTCCGCGGCCGCCGCCTTCCGCCGGGCGTTCTGGTAGAAGCACGACTGGAAGTGGGGGCAGCGCGCGCGCAGGCAGATGTCCGAGTCGGACCGGATCTCCTCCCAGGTGTCGCTGGCCGGGGAGAAGGCGAGGTCCGAGAGGGATCCGTCCTCGGTGGCCTCGATCCAGTCGAGGATGCTCTCCAACTCCTCGGAGCGGTCGTCCTCGAAGATCGATGCCTGGGACTCGGCGGCCAGCCGCGCGCGTCGGATCGAGACGTAGTTGCCCCGCCCCTTCACGAGCGCCCATGTCACCTCTCCGAGCAGCGTCTCGACGAGGGGGACGTCCTTCCCGGCCAGCTGCTCCTGGAGGTTGATCGTGTTCGTCGAGAGGACCGTCCGCTCCTTGTTCTCCTGCGCCCACCGGACGGCGGGCAGGAGGTAGGCGAGCGACTTGCCCGTTCCGGTGCCGGCCTCGACGATCTCGACGCCCCCCTCGTTGAAGCGCTCGACGATGGCCCGGAGCATGGCGCGCTGGCCCGGCCGGTCCTCGTACGAGGGTGTCCGCTCGGCCATGGCGCCGGCGGGCGCGAGCACGGCCTCGAGTTCGGCCGGGTCGAGGAGAACGGTCTCCTTCGGCGCGGGCGGCTCGACGACGACGTAGAGGCGCCGACCGTCGTTGTCGATGATGGCGGTGCCGATTCCGTCCTCGTACAGCTGGGCCGCCACGTGGAGGTCGGCGTCCGACGGCTCGAGGTAGCCGCTCGGGTGGTTGTGCAGCATGACGCCACCCTGCTTGGCGTCCTTGGCCGCCACCAGCACCGCGGCGAAGTTGCCGCGCGCCACGGCCCTCGGCGAGTGGATGGCGCGGTTCTCGTCGACCTCGGCCAGGAAGCAGACCTCCCGCCCACCGGCTCGCGCGATCTCCGCGCGCAGCCGCTCGGACGCGCGCGGGCTGAGGGTCAGGGGGCGGTCGGGCGGACGCCCGGAGCCCCCTTCGGCGTTGCCACTGCCGCCCGGGCCGGCGTCGTCCGCGTCGTGGTCGTCCTCGGTGCCGTCGAAGCCCGCCAGCGCGTGCTTCGGAAGGGTGATCGGAAAGCCGTCGGGAATGTCGGCGGTCAAGTCTTCAGCTTCTGCTTCTTCGCCGCCGGAAAGAGGACGTTGTTGAGGATCAGCCGGTAGCCGGGCGAGTTGGGGTGCAGCGCCAGGTCCGTCTGCGGATCCCCGATCTGGTGCTCCGCGTCCTCGGGGTCGTGACCGCCGAAGTACGTCCACGTCCCCTCACCGAGGCTCCCGTGCACGTACTTGGCCCCCACGTCTCCCTCGGCCAGCACGATGGCAGCCGACTGGAGGCGATCCTGCCGGAAGGAGGTCGTCAGTCCGTAGAAGTCGGGGAGGACCGACTCGTGGTTCTGGGTCAGCATGGCCGGGACCGGGTCGAACTTGGCCGAGAAGTCGAAGAGCGTGTACACGCCCAACTCCTGCCGCCACGGTGTGTTGACCTGGTGGGCGTCGATGTCCGAGAAGGCGTTCACCGAGGGCGCGATCTGCACCTGGGCGTCGGTGAAGGCCATGGCCCGCGCCCAATTCATCCGGGCCGAAGCGTTCGGGTTGGGCGGCGTTCCGTCCGAATAGGCGGCCGCGATGTCGACCTCCTCGGCCGCCAGCGCCAACTCGAGGGTCTCGGTGGCCGAGCACATGGCGAAGAGGAAACCGCCCTCTTCGACGTAGGTGCGGATCGAACGGGCCACGTGCTTCTTGAGGGCCGGTACGTCCGCGAAGCCTCCGGAGCGGGCCACCTCCTGGTTCCGGGCCACCTCCTCCTGGAGCCAGGGCGCACCCGAGTACGTCAGGAAGAACTTCGAGTACTGACCGGTGAAGTCCTCGTGGTGGAGGTGGATCCACTCGTACTCGGAGAGGTCACCGTCGAGGACGTCGTCGTCCCAGATCGTCTCGTACTCGATGCCGGCGTACTCCAACGCCATCGTGACCGCGTCGTCCCACGGGGTCGAGTTGGGCGGTGTGTAGATGGCCACCTTCGGCGCCCGCTCGAGCGGGACGGCCTCCATGTTCGCGCCCTGGATCGTGGCCCGCATCCGCGCCTCGGCGGCCGCACCCATCGGCTCGATCGACACGCCGCGCAGCGCGGCTTCACGCCGGATGCGCGGCTGGTCGGGCAGGAGGAACGAGCCGCCGCGGTAGTTGAGCAGCCACTCCCCCTTCTCCTGCTGCTCGAGCGTCCAGTAGGTCAGGCCGTACGCACGGAGGTGGTTCTGCTGTGCACGGTCCATCGGCACGAGGAGCCACTGCGCCTCGATCGGCGCCGCGAGCAGGGCCAACACACCGACGACCACACTGATCCGGGCCATCGTCCTCATCGCACCCCCTCCCCTCGGTTCCTCAGCCGTTCCAATTCGACGCGCGCGTCCGGAACGATCGCGGCATTGGGTCGTGATCCGATCAGATCCTCCAGCAGACGGATCGCCTCCGGGACCCCCTCCGCCGTGCGGCTCCGGAGACGGGCCAGAGCCAGCGTCGACTCGCCGTACTCCCGGGCGTTCGGGTGCTCCTCCACGATCTGCTCGTGGATGCCCGCCGCCATCTCCTCGTCCCCCGCCTGGGCGGCCATACGGGCTGCCTCGGCGAGGATGGCAGGCTGTTCGTCCGCCTCGAGCGAAGTGACGACGGCCGCCAGGATCCGAGCGCCCTCCCCACCCTGCCCGCGGTGGGCGGCGACCCCCGCCTCGGCGAGCGCTTCGCGCGCGCCGGGTGAGACGCGACCCAGGAGACCCGCCAGCTGGATGACGGAGGTGGCCTCGGTCGGCGGGAGCCCGGTCAGGGCCAGGAGGAGAGACGAACGACCGTCCTCGATCTCCCCGGCGTCGAGGAGGAGGTACGCCCGTTCCAGCGAGCTGCGCGGCCCCTCGATGCCGACGAGGACACCGGCCGCACCGCGCGGGTCGCCGCGCCTCTGCAGGGCGCCGGCCACCGTGGCGGCCAGGTCGTCCAACTCCGGTGCGTTCGGATAGTCGGCGCGGAACTCCTCCAGCATCTCCTGCAGCTCGGACGGATCGGAGCGGCTCCCCTCGAGGCGGATCACCTGGGCGGTGGCGCGCCGACGGTCGACAGAGCCGGGGGTGAAGGAGTCGACGAGTCGGCGCTGCGCCTCCAGGGCAGCGGCGGTGTCTCCCGCAGCCAGGGACACGTCGATGATGCGCTGGTCGAACTGCCTGCGCTCGGTCGGGGACTGCGCCTCGGAGCCCAGCTCGTCGTACGCCCACGCCGCCACGTCGACCAGACCGCGCTCGCGGGAGCGGCGGGCGACGTCGGTCAGGAAGGTCGAGCGCGGTCGTCCCCGGAGGGCGCGAGCCACCTCCTGCGACAGTTCGAGCGCCTCGGCCTCGTAGCCGAGGTCGAGCGCCATCCGGGCACCCGCCCGCCGGCGACTCACGTCGTCCGACGCCGACAACTCGGCCACGACCTGCCGGCCGACCCCTTCGGCGTCGTCGTCGAGCGCTTCGATGCGGCGGGTCACCGTGGAGACCTGGGCCGCATCCCGCCCGACCGCCTTGGCCCACTCGGAGCCGGCCGAGGTGACGTCGTCGGTCAGGGCGTAGAGATCGCCCATCTCGAGGGCCAGGGCGTCGTCCTCACCGAGAGCCGAGCGCCCCCGCTGGAGGATCCCGAGTGCCTCGGTCGGCCCGAAGGCCCGTTCCCAGACTCGGGACACCTCGCGGTACGGGACTGCGTTCGCGCCATCGCTCGAGAGCCACAGCTCGGACTCCCGTCGGAGGGCGTCGGTCGAGTCGACGTCGGCCAGGACCCGGAGCTTGAGCGAGCGCACACCCGACGAGCGCGGCTGCTCGGCCAGAAAGGCGTCCACGGCCGGGAGGATCGACTCGACGTCCCCGCGAGAGCGGAGCACCCGTTCCAGAGCGAAGAGGCCGCCCGACGAGGCGGGGTTCCGCTCCAGAAGCTGACCGAGCACCTCGGCCGCCCCGTCGTAGTCCCCGCGGGACTCCCGGGCCGCCGACTCCCGGAGGAGCTGCGACTCGGAGTTCCGCATCCGGATCTGTCCGTCGACCGGGATTGCCGCCAGAAGCGAGGCGGCCAGAACGGTCGTCATCAGGCGCGCGTGCGGGAAGCCGAAGCCGACGTGGCCGGCCCCGCGGCGGGTGGCGGTCCGACTCATCGGGTGCCTCCCGGTGCGGCGCTCCGGTTCAGCCGCTCGAAGTACTGTAGGACGAGCTGGCGGACCGCGGGAGAGAGCTGCTGGAGCTCGGCCCCGTTGGGCACCTCGAAGCGGATCACACCCATCTGCTCGGCCGTGAGCGAGAGCACGTCCCCGCGCTCGAAGTCACCGGGCTCCTCGGACTCGCGCTCCTCGGAGAACTCCTCGCGCTCGAGCGAGCGGCCCGCGTCGAGGAGGCGGTGGAAGAGCCGCTCCTGGCGCTGGACGACGTCGGGGGTGAGACGCCCTTCCGCCATCGCCTCGGCAATGGCCTGGGCCTCCTGCGCCAACTGCTGCAGATCCCCGAGCGATTCCTCGGACCCGGGTTCGTCTGCCAGCTCGCCGAGGTCGCTGGCCACGGACTCCTGTCCGGACTGCATCTGCTGCATCTGCTGCGACATCGCCTCCTGCGGCAGCTGCATGGGCATCATCTGGGAGCTCTGGTTCATCAGGTCGCCCTGCTGCTGGGCGAGCTGTTCGAGCTGCTCGGAGACGTCCTCGCCGGACTGGCCCTGGCTCTGCTGTCCCATCTGCTCGGCGCCCGCGATCGCCATGAGCGCGAGCTGGTTGAGGTCTCCGATGGCCTGCTCCGCCTGAGCGGTCGGGGAGGTGGCACCACGGCGGCTGCCCATCGCCTCGATCGTGTTCTGGAGCGACTCCATGGCGAGGCCCATCTGAGCCGACAGGTCGCGGTTGGCGCCCATCGCTCCCTCGGTGGCCAGCTGCAGGTTCTCCGCCATGTTCTGGACGCCGGCCAGGAGAGAGGCCTCCTGGGCGCGCATGGCCGCGAGCTGGTCCTGACTGGCGCCGCGCATCTCCTCGCGGATCTCGCTCTGACGGCGCGCCAGGGAGAGCGCGTCGTCGGCCGTCCGCATGAGGGCCTCCTGCTGCGCCTCCATCTGCTCCTGCGCCATCTGCTGCATGGCCTCCTGCATCTCGCGGGCGGCCTGCTGCATCTGCTCCGCGGCCTCCTGCGCCTCCTGGCCGGCCTCGTCGTTCTGCCCCTGCTGGGCCTGCTGCATGGCCTGCTGCATCTCCTGGCGGGCCTGGGCTGCGCTCTCCCGGGCTTCCTGCACACCCTCGGCGGCCTCCGCCTCACCCATCTCGAAGAGCCGCTCCTCGAGGTCCTCCATCCGCCCCTCGAGTTCCTCGGCCTGCTGTGCCAACTGCTCCTGCTGCTGCGCGCGAAGCTCGGGCTGGTCCTCGGCCTCCATGGCGTCGGCCAGCGCCTGCTCCTGCTGGGCGAGCTCTTCCGCCTCGGTCGTGGTCGCGCGGAAGTCCTGCTCGAGGGCGGCCCGCTGGAACTGCTCGATGGCCTCCTCGAGGCGA
>JAUIKL010000116.1 GCA_030430625.1 Gemmatimonadota bacterium | reverse complement strand
ACTCGCCCCGCGGCGAGGACGTGGACGCTTCGGGTTGCCCGGTCCTCTTCGAGGCCGAGGAAACGACGCTCGTCCTCGAGGGCGTGACCTTCGAGACGAACAGCGCCAACCTCACCGGTGCCGCCGAAGAGATCCTCGATCGCGTGGCCCAGGCGCTCGTCGGCAACCCCGACGTCCGGGTGCGGGTCGAGGGCCACACCGACTCGACGGGTGCGCGGTCCTATAACGTGAACCTCTCGCAGTCGCGTGCCGAGGCCGTGGTTGCGTACCTGAACGGTCGCGGTGTCGCGCTCGATCGCATGGAGGCGGTCGGCGTCGGACCCGACGAGCCCGTCGCGGACAACGGCACGGCCGATGGTCGCGCCGAGAACCGCCGGGTCGAGCTGGAGCGCATCGGCGGCTGAGGGCTGACAGCCCGTCGATGACGGAGGGGGCGGGTCGCGAGAGCGGCCCGCCCCTGTCGTCGTTCGGGGCCCTGGACAACGTTGTCTCGTCGGTCGCGATCCAACCCGGCACGCGCAACGCACGCAGGAGCAGTTCGTGGACTCGTCGATCCTCGTCACGCCGTACGACGACCGTTGGCCGGAGCGCTTCGAGGACGAGCGTGATCGGCTGCGGACCGTCTTTCACGAGGACGACATCGAGATCGAGCACATCGGAAGCACCGCCGTGCCGGGGTTGGTGGCCAAGCCGATCATCGATGTGGTCGTCGGTGCGCCCTCGCTGACCCGGATCGAGGCGCGGGTGAAGGCGATGACCGAGGCGGGATACCACTACGTTCCGGAGTACGAGTCGGTGATCCCCGACCGCCGCTATTTCCGACGCCCGGCTGGCCGGCCGCGCCGCGCGCACATTCACGCTGTCGTGACCGGTGGGGAGATCTGGGCACGTCACATCACCTTTCGAGACTGGCTGAGAACCCATCCGGACGATCGAGATGCGTACGCGGGACTGAAGCTTCGCCTCGTCACCGAGTCGGAGGGTGACCGCGACCGGTATCTCGAGGGCAAGGCTCCGTTCATCCGAGGTGTTCTGGAGCGTGCGCAGGCCGCAGTCCGATCTCTACTCCTCGTAGCCGCGGCCGTCGGCGTCACCGCCGGAGCTCCCCTCACCGGGAGCCGCGCGTTCGGTGCTGCCGCCCAGAACCAGACGGTCGTGGGCGTCGTTCTCGGCGTCCAGGAAACCGATGGGTTGTGGAGACCGAGTGCGGAGTCGGAGTCGGTCCGTGGCGCCCTGGCCGGTGTGACGGTCGAGGCAGCCTCGCCATCGTCCTGGCTCACGGTTCTTGCGGAGATCTCGCTCTCCCAGAGGAACAGCAACGTCGTCGGAACGATCGAGGGAGAGGCGCTCCAGGGAGGATTGCGCACCGACTACCTCTCGATCCTCCTCGGCCCTCGTTTCTCCGTGGGCGTGGGCCCGGTACGTCTTCACCTCACGCCCGCTCTCGGCACCGATCAGGTGATTCGGGCACGTATCGACCCCACGTTGTCTCCGATCCTGCGGGAGCGTGCCACCGTCTTCGGTGTGACCGGTATCGTCGGAGTGGGTACGACGATCGGGGACCGGTATCGCATCGATGTCGAAGCGCGGGTGCACGAGGGTCTCGGAGAAGCGCACTCGGGGGACTTCGTCGGGATGCGCAACCGGACGGTCGGCCTCTCGACACGGGTGGCGATCCCGATTCCGGAGGCCCTTCGCCCGGGCCGGTGAGGGGCCGAATTGCGGTCGCACCGAGTTGCAGCGAAAGCGCCCCACCGGCACTCTGACGGGCCCGGGTGGGGTGCCGGGACTCGATCCAACGACGTGAACCAGGAAGGGAGGGGACGGTGAGTCCGAGTCGACGCGATTTCATCAGAACGACGGGTGTCGTGGGGGCCGGCCTGGCCCTCGGCGCCGGGTGCTCACAGGGTGACGACTCCGCCGGGTCGGCGGCGAGCGCGGGCGGTGGTGCGGCCGCGCCGACGCCGAAGCGGATCCTCGTGCTCGGGGGGACCGGCTTCATCGGCCCGCACATGGTACGCTACGCCGTCGAACGCGGTCACGAAGTCTCGATCTTCACGAGGGGTCGCTCCCAGGTCGACCTCCCGGCCTCGGTCGAGCGCCTCGTCGGGGATCGCAACGACGACCACGCGGCCCTCGAGGGTCGGGAGTGGGACGTCGTGCTCGACAACAACGCTCAGGACTACCGGTGGGTGCAGAACAGCACCTCCCTCCTGGCCGGGCAGGCCGGGCACTACCTCTTCGTCTCCTCGATCTCGGCGTACGCCCTCGAGGGCTTCGGGTGGGACCGGGCGGAGCAGGTGATGCGAGAGCCGCTCGTCGACGAGGACTACGCGCGCATCGACCCCCCGGAGGGTTGGAGCGACGGGGACGATGCGCCGTACGGGTTGATGAAGACCCTCAGCGAGAACATCGCGCACGCCGCTTTTCCCGGGCGGGCGACGGTCGTGCGCCCCGGTCTGATCGTCGGCCCGGGGGACCAGACCGACCGGTTCACGTACTGGCCGGCGCGGATCCATGGAGGCGGGGAGATCCTGGCCCCCGGCAACCCGGAGCACGCCAACCAGGTGATCGACCAACGCGATCTGGGCGAGTGGATCATCCGTCTGGCCGAGAACGGCACGACCGGCGACTTCAACGCCACCGGTCCGGCCGAGCGCATGTCGATGGGTTCGATGCTCGAGCAGATCTCGGCCGTCGTCGAGACACCCCACGAGCTGACCTGGGTGACCGAATCGTTCCTCCAGGCGGAAGGAGTGTCGCCGTGGAGCGACCTGCCCGCATGGATTCCGGGGGATCCGCTCATGTTCGTCGACGTCAGGGATGCCGTGGCGGCGGGGCTGACGTACCGCTCCATCGGTCAGACGACCGTCGACCTTCTCGAGTGGGACCTGGCCCGTCCGGCCGAGGAACGGGAGAACCGGAACTTCGGCATGTCACGGGAGCGTGAGGTCGAACTCCTGGCTGCGTGGCACGAGTCGATGGCCTGATGGTCAACGCTCGATCGACCGACTGTGTCCTTTCCATGAAGTCGGCGCCCCCCACCGGAGCACACGGATGAAGAGCCTGCTGGCACGGATCGTCGAGTTCGAGGACGACCGCGAGTTCAAGGGCATGCTGCTCGCTGCGGCGTACGGCTTCCTGATCATGCTCGGCTACTACATCCTCCGAGCTGTTCGGGACGAGATCGCCGCCGCGGATCGCGGGAATCTCCAGATCCTGTGGACCGTGGTCTTCTTCGTGATGATCGTCGCGGTCCACGCGTACTCGTGGGTGTCGTCGCGCTACCCCCGCGGGGTCTTCGTTCCGCTGGCGAACCGCTTCTTCATCGCGTGTTTGATCGGCTTCTGGGCCAGCCTCGTCTTCCTGCCCGAGTCGAGTCGGATCTGGATCGACCGGATCTTCTACGTGTGGACGAGCATGTTCGCCCTCTTCGTCGTCACGGTCTTCTGGGGCCTCGTGGCGGACTGCTTCACGAAGGAGCAGGGCAAGCGACTCTTCGGCTTCGTGGCCATCGGAGCGTCGTCCGGGTCGATGATGGGCTCGCTCATCACCGAGCGGCTCGCGACCGCGGTTCCCGTCTTCACCCTCCTCCTCATCTCGTGTATCCCCCTGGAGGGTGCGTCCTGGTTCGCCAAGTCGCTCCACCGGAACTTCGGCAGCAGTGACGCCTCCGGTCAGGCGACTGCCGACAAGCCGCTCGAAGGCGATGCGTGGAGTGGCATGAAGGCGGTCTTCCAGTCCCGGTACCTCATGGGGATTGCGACCTTCATCGCCTTCATGACCTTCGCGTCCACGATCTTCTACTTCGCGCAGTCCGACCTGATCTACGACGCGATCTCCGACCGCGGTGAGCGTCGGGCCCTCCTGGCGCGCATGGACCTCTGGGTGAACGGGCTGACGCTGCTCTTCGAGGTGTACCTGACCGCTCGGGTCATCCGCTGGCTCGGCCTGGGGATCTGCATGGCTCTCGTGCCCCTCACCGTCGTCATCGGCTTCGTAGTCCTCGGCATGTGGCCGACGCTGACGACGCTGATCGTCGTTCAGGTGGCGTACCGGGCACTCCGATACGGGCTCGCCAAGCCGGTTCGCGAGGTCCTCTTCACCGTCGTCTCCCGTGAGGAGAAGTACAAGTCGAAGGCGTTCATCGATGCGGCCGTGTACCGGGGTGGTGACCTCGTCAGCGGCTGGATCTACGCCGGGCTGGCGGCACTCGGTTTGACGATCGGTTCGATCGCACTCCTGTCCGCACCCGTGGCTGCGGTCTGGGCCGTCATCGCTCTGCGGATCGGTGCCGAGGGTGAGTCGCGGAAGAGTGAGACGTCCCGGGAGGCCGCTCCGGTCGGATAGGCTCGGCCGGCCTCGCGCGCCGTACGTCGGCCGATCATCTTCGCTGGCCCCCGCGACCACGGAGATGACCGATGACACGGCACACCCTCGCTTTGGCCCTCGCCCTCGCGCTCGTCGTGGGCACGTCCGACTCGGCGGCTGCTCAGGATCTCGACGCCCCCCGTCCGATCGCCGGCTCCAACACGCTCCTCATCGAAGAGATGACGTGGATGGAGGTGCGGGATGCTCTGGCCGACGGGACCACGACCGTCATCGTCGGCACCGGAGGGATCGAGCAGAACGGGCCGTACGTCGCGGCCGGGAAGCACAACTTCGTCCTCGAGGCCACGACCGAGGCGATCGCTCGCGAGCTCGGGAACGCCCTGGTGGCGCCGATCGTCAAGTTCGTGCCGGAGGGTCGGATCGACCCGCCGAGCGGGCACATGCGGTATCACGCCACGATCAGTGTTCGACAGGAGACGTTCGAGGCTCTGTTGACCGACGTCGTCTCCTCTCTGGCCGTGCACGGCTTCACGGACATCGTCCTGATCGGGGACAGCGGCGGCAACGGCCGTGGAATGCAGGCCGTCGCCGATCGCCTCAACGCCGAGTGGTCGGACCGCACGGCGCGGGTCCACCACATCGAGGAGTACTATGAGGAGGACATCTGGAGCTGCGACTTCCTCAAAGAGGAGTTGAACATCCACCAGCAGCCCGACGAGTGTGCGGCCACGCGGAACGAGTACCACGACGACGTGCACTACTCGTCGATCGTCGCGACGACCGACCCGGAGCGGATTCGGGCCCGGCAGCGGATCGAGGCCGGCCTCTTCTCGATCAACGGTGTCGATCTGAACCCGTTGGAGGAGACGGTCGAGGTCGGGCGCAGGCTCGTCGCGTACCGAGCCGAACTGACGGCGCGGGCCATCCGCACTGCCATCGCGCAGCGAGAGGAGGACCGATGAGGCGCATTCAGGCCACTCTCGTCGAACACCGCCCTGCGGACCCGAACAACTTCGTGCTGCCCGCCACGATGCAGCGGCTCCTGGGCGGCGAGGGTGGAGAGGACGTCCGGCTCTACCGGGTCCGCTTCGACGAGGGCGCCCGGACGAACTGGCACACCCACGACCGGGCGCAGCTCCTGTTCGGACTCTCGGGAGAGTGCGTCGTCGTCGACCGATCGGGTCGGGTCCTATCCCTCGAGGTGGGGGATGTCGTCGTCATCGACGCGGGGGTCGAACACTGGCACGGCGCGGCACCGGGGGGTGCCGGCGAGCACCTCGCCATCAACACCGGGACGGCCACGACCTGGCTGGAGTCGTCCGCGGACGGGTA
Organism: Gemmatimonadota bacterium; assembly: GCA_030430625.1. Taxonomy (GTDB): domain Bacteria; phylum Gemmatimonadota; class Gemmatimonadetes; order Longimicrobiales; family Gaopeijiaceae; genus UBA2589. The sequence continues at coordinate 3,124 of JAUIKL010000116.1, read as the reverse complement.
GCGCGGGGAGCTACGCAGCCGGATCGCTCTCGTCGAAGAGCTCGGTCGTCAGGTACCGGCTGGCCGAGTCCGGTGCGATGCATACGACTCTGTGGCCGGCCCCCATCTCTTTCGCCACCTCGACGGCGACCCAGGCGATCGCGCCGCTGCTCATCCCGACGAAGAGGCCCTCCTCACGAGCCATGCGACGGGCCATGGGGAAGGCGTCCTCCTCCCACACCGTCCGAACCTCGTCGATGACCGAACGGTCGAGGTTGGGCGGGATGAAGCCGGGGCCCATCCCCTGGAACTTGTGCTGCCCCCGCTCCTGGCCCGAGAGCACGGCACTGCGAGCCGGCTCGACGGCGATCACCCGGGTGGCCGGCGACCGTTCCTTGAGGAAGCGGCCGACACCGGAGATCGTCCCGCCCGTTCCGCTGCCGTAGACGAACGTGTCGATGCGTCCGCCCGTCGCCTCCCACAGTTCCGGGCCGGTGGTCTCGTAGTGCGTCCGGGGGTTGGCGGGGTTCGAGAACTGGTTGGGCATGAATGCTCCCTCATCGTCCCGGATGCGTTCGGCCACCTCGATGGCTTCGAGCATCCGGCGTTCCGGGTCCGTGAGGACGAGCTCGGCCCCGTACGCCTCGAGCGTCCGCTGCCGCTCCATACTCATCGTCGAGGGGAGACAGAGCTTGAGGGGGTAGCCGCGAGCTGCGGCCACCTGCGCCAGTCCGATGCCGGTGTTCCCCGACGTCGGTTCGACGATGGTCTGGCCGGGGCGGAGGGCTCCACGCTCCTCTGCGTCGCAGATCATGGCGAGGGCGGTGCGATCCTTGATCGACCCGCCCGGATTCATCCCCTCGACCTTGACCCAGACCTCTCCCGCGTCCGGCGCGACCACGCGACGCAGCCGAACGAGCGGCGTTCCCCCGATGTGTTCGTCGATCATCTGTGCGGCATCCTCTGCCTCCCTGGTGGGGCCCGGCCCGAAGTGTGCACGGAGGTGCGTGGACCATTGCGGCCCCGATCCGTTCGCGCGAGCGTCGAAGGCCCCTGAACAACCCGGAGACACGCCGATGCCCTCTTTCGTTCGTACGATATGCCGCACCGCAGCGTTCGTCCTCGTTGTCGCAGCCGGTGGGGCGTGTGGCACTCCCGAGCCGATGGAAACGGCGCCGGACATGTTCACCGTGGCTTTTGAGACGAGCGCCGGACCCTTCGAAGTCGAGTTCGTGCGTGCGTGGTCCCCCATCGCGGTCGACCGTGTCTACGAGTTGGTGAACGAGGAGTACTGGGAGGGGGCGCGGATCTACAGGGTGAACGAACGCTACGCTCAGTTCGGCTTCAGCGGCCGCCCCGCCCTCGACTCCGTTTGGATCCCGTCGGGTATTCCCGACGAGCAGGTCCTGTCCAGCAACGTGCGCGGTTCGGTGTCCTTTGCGCGCGGGGGGCCGTCGACTCGGTCGGCCATCCTCTTCGTGAACCGCTCGGACAACACGGACCTCGACGACATCCAGTGGAACGGCGTGACCGGCTTCCCGCCCGTAGGCCGAGTCGTCACCGGTATGGAGTCGATCGACGCGCTCTACTCGGGCTATGGGGACGCCCCCATGGCCTACGAGGACTCCATCTCGGCCCGCGGAAACGCCTTCTTCGACCGGGCCTATCCCGAACTCGATACGATCGCGGCGGTCATGCTGCGACCCGACGGTCCCTGAGGCCGCTGACTCGGTCAGGTCACGAAACGTATCGAAGCCGAAACTTTGGTTGACGCGGGCCCTTCTGCCTGCGACCGTTGCAGGGTTCTCGCTCCGAGCGAGCGTGATCGGAACGTGGACCCACAGTGGGTTCCGCAACCCGCGCGGGGTATTCCGCGCAGAACAATGTGGTCGGTAAGGGGCGGGTCACCCGAACTCCAACGATCGCAACACCAAGGAGCGCGCGTGATGCGTACCAGAGGCACCGTGAAGTGGTTCAACGATCAGAAAGGCTTCGGCTTCATTACGCCGGAGGACGGCAGCAAGGACTGCTTCGTTCACCACAGCGCCATTCAGGCCGATGGGTTCCGTACCCTGGCCGAGGGCGCCACGGTGGAGTTCGACATCGTTCAGGGCGCCAAGGGCCCGGCGGCGGAGAACGTCACTACGGTCGCTTGATCGACCGCGATTGATCCGAGAGTGGGCCGCGTACGCGCGGCCCATTCTCTTGCCTTGACATGCAACCAATGGGTTGCATATTCAGACATGAACGCTGTTCTTCACGCCATTAGCGACCCCACGCGACGGGGCGTCATGACACGCCTCCGGACGTCCGGTCCACTCTCCCTGTCGGAGCTCGCCGACCCCCTTCCGATCAGCCGCCAGGCCGTCACGAAGCATCTGGACGTCCTCGAGCGCGCCGGGCTCGTTTCCCGCGAACGACGCGGGCGTGAACGGGTGCACTCGGTTCGGGGCGAGCCCCTCCGGGAGGTGGCCGACTGGTTGGCGCCCTGGGAGGCGGCGTGGGACGAGCGACTCGAGCGGCTCCGAACTCACCTCGACCAGGACGAATCATGACCACCACGGAACGCACGATCGAACGCACTCTCGACTTCGACGTCCCGATCGAAAGGCTCTGGCGGGCCATCACCGACCCGACGGAGTTGTCGGCCTGGTTCGGTCACGAGGCACACTTCGAACCGACGGTCGGCTTCGAGGGCACCATGACCTGGGAGAACCACGGCTCTTTCGCTCTGCGGGTCGAGGAGGTCGAGGCTCCGCACCGGCTCGTCTGGAGTTGGATGCACGACGAGGGGGTACCGTTCTCCGCCGAAGCAGCCACGACGATCGAGTGGCAGCTCTCCGCTCTCGACGGCGGGCGGTCGCGGCTCGAACTGAAGGAGTCCGGCTTCCGAACGGAGAAGCACCATCAGGACAACAGCGGCGGTTGGACTTCGGAGCTGGGTGAGCTGGTCGAGTTCCTCTCCTGAGACGGAGACCTCGTCCTGGCACCGAGACCCCGTCGGTACCGACATCCCGTGCCGACACCGAAGACCTGCCCTGACACGAAGATCTTGCTGGCCGTATCGTCCGGCGGGACGTTGAGGGGTCAGCGGGTGCTGTCGGGCGCCCACACATCGGTCCGGGCTCGTGAGCCTGGAACAGGA
>JAUIKL010000115.1 GCA_030430625.1 Gemmatimonadota bacterium | reverse complement strand
GGCCGTCCTAGTGATCGTCGTGGTTCAGTTCGTACTCGCGCTGCGCGTGGGCGCGCTCGGCCCCCTGGCGCTGGTCGCGTGCCTTAGCCGCTCTCATGGCCATGTCCCGCGTCCCGGACGTGTGCGCCGTCGGGAGGGAGAACTCGCGTTCCAGTTTCGTGCTCTCGCACGCGGGACACGCTGGTGTTTCGGAGCCGCGGATCAGCGCCTCGAACCGTTTCCCGCACTCTTGGCAGGAATATTCGTAGATCGGTATGATGGTACCCGAAGTCTGAGGTGATCGTCGGTGGTGGACCTACGGTAGATCGAACCCCGAAGGCCCGGCAACGGTACCACCTCGTACGGCGCTGAAGAGCGTCGATTCGGCAGGAACCGTACCCGAGAATACGACACATGAAGCCTACACGTTCGTTGACGAGCGCCCTGGCCGCGCTGGCCCTCGCCTTCGCCCTGCTGCCCGGAGCCGTCCAAGCTCAGGAAGCCCCCACCGCCCCCGACCGGGACCGGCTGGTGGAGTACACGCGCGCACACCGGGCCATCAGTGATGCCCGAGACGACTTCCACGGCCAGGTGGCGCGCGTCCACGACGCCGAAGGACGGCTGCGCGCACGGGAAGAGGTCGAATCCGCCATCGACACGATCCTCGAGACGCACGAGATGACCCGTGAGGAGTACGACGGGATCACCCTGCTGATCAGCATCGACGGTGATCTTCGCGCGATGTTCGACGAGATCATGATCGAGCTCGACGAAGAGGGGTAGCGGCTGCTACACCCTCTTCGTCGAGCCCGATGAAACGGGCGTATCGACTAGCAGGATACGCAGTTGTGGTTGTTGATCGCGCCGAGGCTCTCCAGGAGCGCGATCGTCGGTAGAAACGGGCTGATCCTCTGGACCGGCCCGTTTGCCATATCCACCGTCGTCTGACCCCGCCGGCTGACCGCCATCACGTCGGCGCCCTGGGAGACGAGGTACTCGATCAGCTCGTTGTCGCCTCGAGCCGCCGCGTGGTGAACCGCGTTGTAACCGTTGTGGTCACGGGCGTTCACGTCCGCACCGAGTTCCTCGACGAGGTAGCGGACCGCCGGAAGCCAACCGTCCGGGACGACCCGGTGGATGTTGGCCGCGTACCCTTCGCCGTAGCCCACGCCCGAAGCGGCGTGGATCGGATACACGCCAGGACCGCCTGGAGGTACGGGCGGCAGGCCGGAAGGATCGACACCACCATCGCTCGGCGCACCGCCCCCCGGCCCACGGCCGCCGACCGTTTTCATGGTCGGGATCGTCGGATCCGCCCCGTACTCGACCAGGAGGCGCATCAAGGGAAGGTCGAGCGCGTACGCCGCCCGCCAGAAGGGGGTCGCCCCCATCCGATCGGTACGGAGGTAGTCGTCTCCGAAGGTCGTGAACCAGAGCTGCTTCGTCAGGCGAACGTTCGGATCGACGCCGTCTTCGAGGAGTCGCTCCACCAGCTGGAGGTACGTGACCTCCTGCTGCATGTAGTGCGCCGGCTGCGGGTGCCGTGACTTGGGGATCCACTGCGTGTTGATCGCCGTGTAGAGCGGCGTCGCGTTGGCGTCACTGGTGATGTTCGGGTCGGCCCCGCGGTCCAGCAGCTCCCACGCCAGGTCGAAGTGGCCGTTGATCGTGGCCATCAGCAGGGGCGACGTGTGGTCCCCCTCCGACACCTGATCGATGTCGGCGCCCCCGTCGAGGAGCGCACGCGCCGCCGACGCATGGCCCTCGCGGACGGCGAGGTGAAGCGCGGCCAGTCCGCCGTACCCACCGACGAGCTGTGCGTGGGAGAAGCGCGACGAGGGCACTCGGTCCCGGACCTGGTCGTTCACCTCTTCGCGCGAGGGCGCTTCGGTCGGCTGCTCCGCACGCTGCGGCTCGGCACTCTGCTGTCCTCCGGCCGGTCCGGCGTCACCGCCCTCCTGCCGCTGTCTGTCCGCGCGGTCTTCCTGTTCACGCGCGTCCATGTCCATGACACGCGCCGTCAACGCAGGGTCCGCGCCGGCCGCCAGTAGGGTTTCGATGGTGCGCGTGTGTCCCGCGGCTGCCGCGAACATCAGCGGCGTCTGTTCCCACATCGGCTCGGTCACGTCGACCTCGGCCCCAGCGCCCAGCAAGACGGAAACAAGCTCCGACGACCCGGCTGCGGCCGCGTAGTGGAGCGGCGTCACCCCGCCCGCGCTCGTCCGGGCCATCGGATCGGCGCCACCCGCCACGAGGGCGCGGGCCACATCGGTGGCACTCGCCTTGGCCGCGACGTGGAGCGGGGTGTAGTCCCCCAGTCGCGTCACTGCGCCCGTGTTCGCCCCCGCCTCGAGCAGCACTTCGGCCAGGTCCGCACGGCCGAGTTCGGCCGCCCAGTGCAAAGGTGACATCCCGTCGCCGTGGGCTGCGTTCGCATCCTCGCCCGACCGCAGGAGCGCCCGCACCGCCTCGACGTCTCCGCGCATGGCAGCGTCGGCGACCGGGGTCTCGGACGGAGTCCCCGCCCACACGAGCAGGGTCAGCGCCAACGCGACTCCGGCGTGGCTTCTGAGCATCGACCGGCTCTTCATCAGGCCCCCTGCCCGTCCGGTGCCACGGCCGTCGGCATCGTCAGCGGGAGCTCCCCCGTGCTGTCCCCGAAGCTTTCGATGTCGTCGTGTCCGAGAACGTGGAGCATCGACAGCATGGCGTTCGCCATGGGCGTCCCGTCGGGAGCCCGAACGTGCATGTTGCCCTTGAGCTTACCGTTCGCATGACCGAGGGCGATCAGCGGTGCACGGCGGTGGTTGTGCACGTTCCCGTCGGCCATCGGTGAACCGAAGACGATCATCGTCTTCTCGAGCAGATCGGTACCACCCTCGTCGATGTCCTTGAGCTTCTCGAGGAAGTACGGGAGCATGCTCACGTAGAACTTGTTGATAACCGCGAAGTCGAGGATCGCGGCCTCACGGCCACCGTGGTGGGAGGCCGGGTGGAAGGGCGTGTCCGTCCCCGACTCCGGGTAGACACGGGACGAGGCGTCCCGACCGGTCTTGAAGGAGAATACGCGCGTCATGTCGGAGGCGAAGGCGAGCGCCTGCAAGTCGAACATCAGACGCATGTGCTCCGTGAACGAGTCCGGGACACCCGCGGGGGCGCCGGGGAGGGCTCGCTCTTCACCACTCGTGTTCTGGGCCTCAACGGCCTGAATCCGGCGCTCGATCTCCCGAACGTTGTCGAGGTAGCGATCGAGGCGGGCGTAGTCACCCGGACCGAGGGTGCGGCGCATCCGGGCGATGTCCGAGGTGATCCAGTCGAGGATGCTCGACGACGTGCGCCGCCTGCGCGCGCGCTCTTCCGGTGTTCCACCGGCTCCGAAGAGGAGGTCGAAGGCGACCCGCGGATCCCGGATCATCGGGAGCGGCTCGGTCGGCGACGACCAGGAGATCGAGTCCGTGTAGACACACGAGTAGCCGTACGCGCACCCGCCCGCCTGATCGACGTTCTCGATACAGAGCTGCATCGACGGAATCGGCGTGCCCTGACCGAAGCGGTTCGCGTAGATCTGGTCGAGGGAGGTCCCGACGTACACGTCGGAGCTCTCGGTCTGCTTCGGGTGCGACTGCGTCAGGAAGACGGCCGACGAGCGGAAGTGGTCACCACCGATCTCGTGGGGTTCGAAGGCCTCCGCCATCCGAACGTCCGTGTTCGAGATGATCGTCAGGTAGTCGCGCCACTCATCGAGTGGCAGGAGTGAGCTCGGCGTCAGGTCGAAGTTGCTCCCGACCTCGGCCGGCGCCCACAGGTTCTGTGTGGCGCCCCACTCGTTGCTGCCCGCTGCCCCGTGGACCATTTCGATGGCCACGAGACGGGTGGGATCGGCTTCGTTCGCGCCGCGCAGACGTCCGGCCGGCACCATCGCGTCGAGAAGGGGCAACGCAACGGTCGCACCCATTCCACGAAGGAAGGTCCGGCGCTCGATTTGTCGCCCGGTGAGGATATTCATGCTGTGCTCCATGGGGGTCTGAACGCGGTCAATTCGAGTCGGCGTCGGCCACCTGAGGCGCCGACTGCATACGGAAGGCATCGCTCTTCACGACGCCGATGAAGAAGGAGGACATCCGGAAGTCGTCCTTCTCGGCCTCCGCCACGATCTGGCGGATGGCGGGCTGATCGAAGTACTCGACACGGCGGCCCAGGGCGTACGCCATGAGGTTCTGGGCGAAGGTCCGCACGAGCGGCGTCGGCCGCTTCAGGAGGGCCTCCTGCAGGGCGACCGGGTCGGACACCGGAGTGCCGTCGTAGAAGTCACCGCGCGTATCGAGAGAGTTGCCGTTCTCCCGCACGCGCCACTTCCCGGTGATCCCGTAGTTGTCGAGCGCCAGGCCGATCGGGTCCATGAACCGGTGGCACGAGTTGCACGTCGGGTTGGCGCGATGGATCTCCATCTTCTCCCGCGTGGTGAGGACACGTCCTTCCTCGGCGTCCTCGATCTCCTCGAGTTCCGGTACCCCGGGCGGCGGCGGCGGCGGCGGCGTGCCCATCATGACCTCCATCACCCACTTCCCACGGAGCACCGGGGAGGTGCGGCCGGCGTGGGAGGTGAGGGTCAGGACACTCGCGTGACCGAGGAGCCCGCGGCGCCGGTTGTCCGGGTACGAGACCCGGCGGAAGTGATCTCCGGTGACGCCCTCGATGCCGTAGTGACGGGCGAGTCGTTCGTTGAGGTAGGTGTAGTCGGCCGTGTAGAGCTCGAACATCGGGCGGTCTTCGCGGACGAGTCCCGTGAAGAACAGCTCCGTCTCGGCCAGCATCGCGTCGGCCAACTGCTGGTGGAAGTCGGGCTCGAGCCGCACGTCCGGGTGAACCTTGTCGAGGTCCTGGAGGCGAAGCCACTGCGCGGCGAAGCGGGAGCCGAGTGCCTCGGAGCGCTCGTCCGCCAGCATGCGCCGAACCTGGTCTTCGAGGACGCGGTCCTCCGAGAGTCGGCCCTCCTCGGCCAGGCGCCGCAACTCGTCGTCCGGGGGCTGACCCCAGAGGAAGTACGAGAGCCGCACGGCCAGATCCTCGTCGCCGATCTCCCAGCTGTCCCCTGTCCCGACCGCAGCCGGAGCTTCCTCGAAGCGGAAGACGAAGTGCGGTGAGGCCAGGATCGCCTCGAGGGCCGTGCGCACACCCATCTCGAAGCCGCCGTCCTCGTGCCCGTAGTCGTAGAAGCCGAGCAGCGCGTCCCGGTCCTCCTCGGTGAGCGGCCGCCGGAACGCCTCGGCGCCGAGGCGCTCGATGATCGTCTCGGCACACGGGCGCTCCTCGGCCGCCGTCGTCGGCCGGCAGGTGAACACCCCCTCGCGGATCGAGTTCTCGGACACGCCGGTGACCCGTTCCGGTCCGACGACGACGAGATCACGCATGTGCGGGAGGGACATCACTCCGTAAGTACCGGCGATCGCGGTGCTGGCGAGCGACCAGTCGTGCGGTGCGATCAGGTCCTGGACCGGACCGTCCGCCTGCTGGATGAAGGCGGCCGTGACCCGGTGCGGTCCGGCCGGCACGGGAATCGGCCCCGTCCGCATCTCGACCCCCTCGGGGTTCGAGACGTGCATCCACCGATCGACGTCGAGGAGGGCGACCCGCTCACCGTCGATCGAGATCTCGACCTGCTCGGGCCGCTCGGCCGTCGTGTTCAGCGCCGAACTCCCGTTTCCTACGGCCGTCCCGGTCGTCTCGTGGTGGAAGGAGAAGCGGAAGGTGTACTCGCCGTCGGCCGGGAAGGTGTGCACGACGGAGACGCCGCCCCGTGTTCCGTACGGAGCGCCAGCGACCCGCTCGGTCTGGGACGCCCAGCGCGGCACCCGATACTGCGTCTCGGTCGAGGTCGCGTTCAGATCACCCAGGGCGAGTCGACTGATCGTGGCGGCCGCGTTCAGGTAGGCGTCGAGGAGCGTAGGTGACAGCATCTGCACGTCGGCGATGTTGTCGAAGTTGGCGCTCTTCGTGTCCGGCGGCAGGTAGTCGGCACCGTCGATCTCGAGGCCGAGGAGCGCGCGGATCGACGCGGAGTACTCGGACTGGTTGAGGCGCTGGAAGGTGCGGCCACCCGGGTTCGGGGCCCGCTCGGCCGCCGCGTCGAGTCGGTTTTCGAGGGAGGCGACGAGGACGTCCAACGAATCACCCTCGGGTCGCGCGACGCCCGGGGGCGGCATCATACCGGCCCGGAGCTTCACCACGATCTTCTCGGCCACGTCACCCATCAACTCGGGTTGGTCCGCGTCGAACTCCTCGAGGGAGAGGTTGCCTCTCATCCGCCGGTCGGAATGACACCGAACGCAGTACTCACCGATGACTTCGTTCTCGTCGATCGAGGTCGGCGTTTCGACGTCCGTCGAGGACCGGGTATGGCTGCCGAAGACCGCGGACGATGCGAGAGGTGCCGGGGACTCACCCGTCGGAACCGCGACGGTCCCGGCCAGCAGAACACCACCGACGGCGAGGCCGCCGAGGGACATCTTGAACATGCTCATTGAAGCGCGCCGTCCGGGAGAACCGAGGTGGATGCGGAGAGGGAGAAGTCACCGGTGCTGTCACCGAAGTTGTCGAGGTCGTCCATACCGAGCTTGTGAAGGAGACTGAGCATGACGTTGGCCATCGGCGTCCCGTCCGGAGCTTTGAGATGCATGTTGCCGTCGAGTTGTCCGTTCGCCCCCCCCAAAACGACAAACGGGCACCTCCGATGGTTGTGGAGGTTCCCGTCTGCCATGGGCGAGCCGAAGACGATCATGGTTTGATCGAGGAGCGATTGGCCCCCGTCGTCGATGCTCGAGAGTTTATCGAGGAAGTACGGGAGCATCGAGACGTGGTACTCGTTGATTTTCTGGAAGTCGAGGATCGCTTGCTCCCGGCCGCCGTGGTGCGACGCCGGATGGAAGGGCCGGTCCGTTCCACTCTCGGGGTAGACCCGGCCGGACGCGTCCCGTCCCGTCTTGAAGGAGAAGACCCGCGTCATGTTCGAGGCGAAGGCCAGGGCCTGCAGGTCGAACATCAGGCGCATGTGCTCTTCGAACGAGTCAGGCACGCCGGCCGGGGCTCCGGGGAGTTCCCGCTCTTCCCCCGATCCGTTGCGTGCCTCGATCGCCTGAATCCTCCGCTCGATCTCCCGGACGTTGTCCAGGTATCGCTCGAGACGCGCCGTGTCGTTCGGGCCGAGTCGGCGCTGGAGGTACGCGACCTCTCCGGTGATCCAGTCGAGGATGCTCCGGTCGGTCCGACGCCGCCGCGCGCGATCCTCGGCGCTGCCCCCTGCCCCGAAGAGCATGTTGAAGACGGTGCGCGGGTCGCGGATCATCGGAAGGGGTTCGGTCGGCGATGCCCAGCTGATCGTGTCGGTGTAGACGCACGAGTAGCCGTAGGCGCATCCGCCCGACTGGTCGACGGGTTCGATGCACAGCTGCATCGACGGGATCGGCGTGTCCTGTCCGAACCGCGAGGCGTAGATCTGGTCCATCGACGTCCCGGCGAAGACGTCGGAGCCGCGCGTCTGCTTCGGGTGGGACTGGGTCAGGAAGACGGCGCTCGACCGGAAGTGGTCTCCCCCGATCTCGTGGGCTTCGAACGCCTCGGCCATCCGCACGTCCGTGTTACTCACGATCGTGAGGGTGTCGCGCCAGGCGTCGAGCGGGCGCAGCGCGGACGACGTGAGGTCGAAGTTGCGCCCGACGTCGGCCGGATCCCACAGGTTCTGGGACGCGCCCCACTCGCTGCATCCGGCGGCCCCGTGTACGAGCTCGATCGCCACGAACCGGGTCGGACTCGAGTCGACCGCCCGGGTGGCGAGCCGGCCAGCGGGCACCATGGCGTCGAGGAAAGGCAGAGCTACGGACGCACCCATCCCTTTCAGGAAGGTGCGACGCTCCAGATGCTTTCCGGTGAGTACGCTCATGCTCGCCCCGTACGAGTCGAGTCCGGACGGCACCTCATCGGTTCGCCGGACCATCATTATATATGGCACCTTGTGACGCCTGAGTGCTGAGATCCGCACGCTGCAGGCGGAAGGCCGGGCTGCGGACCACGCCCAGAACGAAGGCCGAGAGGCGGTACCCCTCCGCCGCCGCCTCCCTTTCGATGGCGCGAACCGTCGGCTGATCGAAGGCCTCGACCCGCCGGCCCAACGCGTACGCCATGAGGTTCTGCGTGAAGGTTCGGACCAGCGGCTCGGGGCGCTCGAGAAGGGCGGCCACCAGATCCCCGGCGCTGGCGACCGGTGTGCCGTCGTAGAGCTCACCCCGGGTATCGATCTCGCCCCCGAGTTCACGGATCCGCCACCGGCCCGTCACATCGAAGGCGTCGAGGGAGAGTCCGATGGGGTCGATGAAACGGTGGCACGAGTTGCACGTCGGATTGGCCCGGTGGGCCTCCATCCGCTCACGCGTGGTGAGGGCCACGCCGTCCGATGCCGCGTCGGTCTCGTCGAGGTCGGGAACACCGGGTGGTGGGGGCGGCGGCGGCGTCCCCATCAGCACCTCCATCACCCACTTCCCGCGAAGCACCGGGGAGGTCCGATCCCCGTGGGAGGTCAGGGTGAGTACCGATCCGTGCCCGAGGATCCCGCGCCTCCGCTCGTCGGGGTACGCCACGACCCTGAAGTCGTCGCCGCGGACACCGTCGATGCCGTAGTGCTCGGCCAGTCGCTCGTTGAGGACCGACCAATCCGCTTCGTACAGCTCCAGAAGCGACCGATCCTCCCGAACGAGCGTCGAGAAGAAGAGCTCCGTCTCCCGTCGCATGGCGCCGGCGAGCTGCTGATCGTAGTCGGGGTACCAGTAGGAATCGGGGTGAACCTTGTCGAGG
>JAUIKL010000114.1 GCA_030430625.1 Gemmatimonadota bacterium | reverse complement strand
CACGGGGTCGTGACATGAAGGCGATCACCTTTCAGGGCGTCGAGCGGCTCGCGTACGAAGACGTTCCGGACGCCGGCCTCGTCGACCCGACGGACGTCGTCGTGCGTGTGTCGACGGCGGGGCTCTGCGGCTCGGACCTCCACCCGTACTTCGGGCGCGAAGCCGGACTCGACATCGGGACCGTGATGGGCCACGAACTCCTCGGTGAGATCGTGGAGATCGGTTCGGAGGTCACCCGCTGGTCCCTCGGTGATCGTGTCGTGGCCCCGTTCACCACGTCGTGCGGCGCCTGTTTCTACTGCGGCGTCGGCCTGACCGCGCGCTGTGAGCGCGGGGGACTCTTCGGCTGGGTCTCGGGAGGCGAAGGCCTCGAGGGCGCCCAGGCCGAACTCGTGCGGGTCCCACTCGCGGACGGGACCCTGGTCGGGGTCCCGGACGGACTCGACGACGCCGTGGCGCTCCTGTCGGGAGACATCCTGTCGACGGCGTGTTTCGGTGCCGATCTGGCGCAGGTTGCCGACGGGGACGTCGTGGCGGTCGTCGGTTGTGGTCCTGTCGGACTGCTGGCCGTCCTGGCGGCCTTCGAGGCCGGTGCGGAGCGCGTGCTCGCGGTCGACGGGGTCGAGAGCCGCTTGGCCGTGGCGGCCGACTTCGGAGCAGACGCCGTCGACTTCCGAAGCTCGGCCCCGGCGGAGGCGGCTCGGGCCGTGACGGAGGGGCGGGGCGTCGACGCGGTCATCGAGGCGGTGGGCTCACCCGAGGCCACTCGGACGGCGGCCTCGATGGTGCGTCCCGGGGGCCGATTGGCCGCGGTCGGTGTGCATACCGAGGAGCATCTGGCTCTTTCACCGGGCGCCCTCTACGACCTCAACCTGACGTACGCTGCCGGCAGGTGTCCCGCGCGCCACTACATGCCGGCGTCCCTGGTGCTGGCCGAGAAGGAGAGCGAGCGGATCGGACGGCTGATCTCGCACCGGCTTCCCCTCTCGGAGGGTGTCGAGGCGTACCGCCGTTTTGCGGCCCGGGAGCCGGGTTGGACGAAGGTGGTTCTGACGCCGTAGAACCGTACGGCGTTCGGCCGACCTACCGGCCCTGACAGGTGCTCGGCAGGGGAGTCCACACCTCGGACCACGGGTTGTCGGTACACACCGATGCCAGGAAGTCGTCGCGTTCGCGCGCCTGGTGTTCGAGGAAACGCTGCTGGACGGCCTCGTACCCCGGGTGGGCGTACACTTCACTCCAGTCCGCGCGGTTCGGGAAGAGCATCCCCCCTTTCTCGATGGACTGAGCGAGAAGTTCGATTGCGGCGTCGCGCTCACCAGACAACCAGAGCGCGGCGGCGCGATCTCCCACCGCCCCACCTCCGTTCATTCCCACCTCGTCGAGGCGGCGGTTGTGCTCCTCCATGGCCTCGACGACCTCGCGGGTATCCGCCCCGGCCGCTCGGCGCGCGGCCGTGAGCGACATGGCGTGGAAGGGAGAGAAGAGCCCGAAGCGCGACACGTTCCCCCCGGCCAGTTCCCAGGCCTCTTCGAGGAGCGGGCGGGCCCGAGCCAGCTCTCCGGCACCGGCATAGGCTAGCCCGAGGTTGCCTCGGGGGCCGGGTGTCCCAGGTAAACGTTCGACCCACTCTTCCGCCCATGACACTTCCCGCGCCCGGTCCGTGCCGGCCTGTACGATGAACATGTCCCGGTCGGGCAACGTGTTCTCCGCGTCGGCCAGCAGCCCGAGTGCGATCATGTCGAAGCCGACGAAGCTCCGGATACGCACGCTTGTCGGATCCATCAGCAGCGCGTCGAGTTGTAGGCGCGCCCCGTCCGCCACGCGACCCGTCCTACTGATGTGCTCCGCGCGGATGTGGGTGGGAAACGACGGCGCCAGGGGCTCGAGCTTCCGAAGGACCACCTCTGCCTCGTCGACCCGGTCCTGCTCGAACAGGTCCCTGGCCATGTTGGCGTTGGCCGGAATGGCCAGGGGGTCGAGCGCGGCCGCCAGGGCGAGCCCTTCGTGGGCCTCCCGATAGCGCCCCAGGTCGTCCGTGAGGAGGTTCGACCGCCAGGTGTGCACTTCGGCGTAGTTGGGGTTGATCTCGAGCGCCGCCGAGAACGCGGCGAGCGCCTGGGCGAAGTTGCGCCGCTGCCACTCGAGGAAACCGCGCGCGGCCTGAGCCTCCGCCAACCCCTCGTCGAGGGTGATGGCCGTGAACGCACCCGGCTCGGCACGCGCCAGCACCTCGGCCCGATCGAGATCTCCGTACTGATCACGCTCGAGGAGGTGCCATGCCAGCGAGAGTTCGGCGTGTGCAACGGCGTAGTCGGGGTCGAGGTCGACGGCGCGCTGGAACTCCTCCACCGCCGCCTCGATGGAGGCGCGGGTCCGCTGCACCACGAGGTGTCGACCGCGCAGGTAGGCTTCGTGGGCCTCCGGAACGGCGGTGGGGACCTCGCGCACGATCTCGACCGCGTCGAGGCCCATCTCCGCTCGGAGCGCCGCCGCGATGGCGGAGGAGATCTCGTCCTGTACCGCGAAGACGTTCTCCAGACTGCGGTCGTACGTCTCGGACCAGAGGTGGAAGCCGTCCGACGCGTCGATGAGCTGAGCCGTGATGCGAACCGTCTGCCCGCTCTTCCGTACGCTGCCCTCCAGCACGTGTCGGACGTTGAGTTGGCGGGCGATATCGGTGACGTCCCTGCTGTCTCCCTTGAACTGGAAGGACGAGGTCCGGGCCGCCACGCGGAGGTCCGGTACCTGGGCGAGGACGTTGAGGAGTTCCTCCGAGATGCCGTCGGAGAAGAACTCCTGTTCCTGGTCGGACGACATGTTCACGAAGGGGAGCACCGCGATCGAAGCGTCTTCGGCTGCCAGGCGCGCGCCGGGCGCCCGGGCGTCCCCGCCCCCCAGGGCGCGCTCACCGATCAGGAAGACGACCAGCACGGCCAGGCCCGCGATGATGATCCGGTCGATCTTGCGCCCGGTGTCGACCGTAACCGAGGCCGACGTGTCGACCTCTTCGGTCTTCTTGAGACCTTCGGGGGTGATCTCGTATGCCCACGAGAAGAGGAGCGCGAGCGGAAATCCGACACCGAGCATGAGCAGGACGAAGCCCGGCACCCACTCCGGCATCCCCATGAGCGGGGCGATGGTGTCGACCACCTGGAGGACCAGCCAGGTCACGACCGCGTAGGCCGCGCCGACGCGCACGACGTTGCGGCGCTTGAGCTCTTCGAGGAGTTCGCTCACGCGGGACTCGGTTGGACCTGGAAGGGACGGGTCAAAGTGCGCGATCTGCGGCGCTCTGGCTAGGATCCTCGGGTCTTTGACATAGTACCACGTTGTGGTTATTTGTAATACCACATTGTGGTAAAAAAGAGCGTGAACGCACGTTCTATTGGCCGCGAGCGGGGGAGGTGGGTGGATGGCGAACCTCGGGGAGTTCGAGCAGCTGATCCTCTTCTCGGTGTTGCAACTCGAAGACGGCGCATACGGACTCGCCATTCGCGAGCGCATCGAGGAGCGGACGGGCCGGGTCGTATCTGCCGGAGCGATCTATACGACCCTGGGGCGCCTCGAGCGTCGAGGACTCGTTTCGTCGCGAACGGAGCAGCGGCCCGCAGGAGGACCCGGTCGCCCGCGGAAGCTCTACCGTCTCCGACCCGATGGTGCGCGTGCTCTGCGGGACGCGTACACGACGATCCAGAAGATGGCCGGCGGGACCCTGTCGAAGCTCAGCGAGCTGGCGGAGGGGTAGGGATGTCCGCGCCGCGTCCCCCGCGTGTCTGGTCCGCGATCGCTCGCCTCCTGGTCAGGGGCTCGGATGCGCCCTTCATTTTATCCGATCTCGACGAGGCGTACGGGCGGGATATGGAGCGGGACGGGCGTCGCGGATGGGCCGGTCGCCGGTACGCGGCGAACGTCGTGGGCTCCGTGCTGCGCGTCGGGTTCGACCGTCTGGTTTCGGTCTTCACGCACGGCGCGTGGCTGGACGCGAAGCTGGGCTTTCGGATGTTGACCAAGCAGCCCCTCCTGACGGTCGTGGCCATGCTGGCGTTGGGGCTCGGGATCCCGGCCACCGTCAGCCTTCGTCACCTGCTGGACGCGATCTATCGACCGCTACCGGTTCCGGAAGGTGAGCGCGTCGTCGGACTTCGATATTGGGACCTGGAGCGCAGCGCTCCAGTCATGTCGTCACTTCACGACTACGAGACGTGGCGGGCGTCTCTGACCACCGTGGCCGCCGTCGCCGCGGTACGTCCGTATTCGGTGAATCTCCGCAGCGGGGATTCGCGCCCGGCGCCCGTATCGGGCGCCGACATCACCGCATCGGGTTTCGACCTGCTCCGGGTGCCACCGATCCTCGGCAGGACCCTCGACGCACGGGACGAGCAGGCCGGGGCACCGGCTGTGGTCGTCATCGGTGAGGACCTGTGGCGCGGACGATTCGCGTCCGATCCCGAAATCCTGGGCGCCACGGTGCACGTGGGACGGGAACCGCACACGGTCATCGGTGTGATGCCGTCCGACTTCGAGTTTCCGTTTCACCAGGAGGTGTGGCGTCCCCTCCGAGACCGCGCCGCGGACCATGAGGTCGGCGAAGGGCCGGGCCTCTTCGTGTTCGCGCGGCTCGCGGACGAGCGAACGCTGGAGGAGGCGGACCTCGAAGTCGGCCTCGTCGCGGAGCGACTCGTGGAGGAGTACCCCGAAGTCTATGAACGCCTGTCGGGTCGGGCGGTCACACTGGCGAGGGCGATCCTGCAGGACGGTGCGGAGGACAGCTCGGCCAATGAGATCCGCGTGATCGAGTCGATCCTGCTCGTGCTGCTTCTCGTGGTCTGCGGGAACGTCGGGCTTCTCGTCCTGGCGCGGACCGCGACCCGGATGGGTGAGATCTCCGTGCGCACGGCGCTCGGAGCCAGTCGCGCCCGCATCGTGTCACAGATCTTCACCGAGGCGATGGTGCTGGCTCTGGTCGCGACCGGGTGCGGCCTGGTTGCCGCGGAAGCGGTCGCCGTCTGGATCTCGCGGCTGATCGAACCGTTCGGCTTCTTCCCCTACTGGGTCGACCTGACGCTCACGTGGGAGACCGTCCTGACCTCCCTCGGCCTCGCGTCGCTGGCCGCTGTCGTGGCGGGGGTGCTACCCGCGCTGCGGGCCACCAACCGCGGTGTTCAGGCGAACCTCCAGCGCAGTGCCGCCGGTCGGACGACGATGCGCTTCGGCGCCGGAT
The DNA here is from genome assembly GCA_030430625.1 of Gemmatimonadota bacterium. GTDB lineage: Bacteria > Gemmatimonadota > Gemmatimonadetes > Longimicrobiales > Gaopeijiaceae > UBA2589. The sequence continues at coordinate 3,600 of JAUIKL010000114.1, read as the reverse complement.
CGACGGTTCTGATCGTGACCGAGGTCATGATTTCGGTCGGTTTCCTGGCCGTGGGCGGGGTGATGGTCCGCAGCTTCTTCCAGGATACCGACTCGGCTCTGGGCTTCGATCCGTCGCGCTACGTGGCGAGCGGAGTCGGCGTCCCGTGGATCGATCCCGGTTCCGACTCCGACGAGCACCGCGAGCCGTTGGCCGAATTCCAGCGCGGCGTTCTGGACGGCTTGGCCGCGGATTCGGAGGTACTCGGGGTGGGACTGGCGAGCACACTTCCAGGTTCGACCGGCAATATCCGTCGCATCTACATCGAGACGCACGAGTCCCTGGAGGATCCGCCACGGACCGGCGCGGGGAGCTACCGCGTACAGGTCGACTTCTTCGAGGGGTTGAACCGGCCGATCCTGTCGGGGCGCGACTTCGCCGCGAGCGATGTCCTCGGAGCGCCCGTGGCCATCGTCAATGAAGCGTTCGCCGAGGACTGGCTCGGAGGGCGGAGCCCACTCGGACTGCGCTTCCGCTACGCAACGAGGGACGACGTACCGCCCGATGAGTACGTCTGGTACGAGATCGTGGGGGTGGTCGGAGCGTTCGGTGTGAACCCGAACAACCCGACGAGGTCGCAAGGTGCGTACCACCCGCTGCCGCTCGGTGATCGAGCTCTCGACAGCTACATGATCGAGGTCGCCGGCGACCCGGACGATTTCGTTCCACGCTTCCGTGAGATCGTGGCGGAGGTCGATCCGACCGCCACGGTGGTGGCACCGCTGTCGCTCGTCGACCGGATGCGGCGCGAGGCGAGGGCGATGCAGATGCTGGCGTTGGGGCAGGTCGCGCTGGCCGGGATCGCCTTCCTCCTCTCGATTTCGGGTCTGTACGCCCTCATGTCGTTCACGGTCATGCAGCGAACGCGGGAGATCGGAATCCGCTCGGCCCTCGGAGCGCAGGCGTCCAGCATCGTCAGGACGATCGCCCAGCGGGCGGCCCTTCAACTCGCCATGGGACTGGTGCTCGGAGCCGGCTGCGCGTGGTGGATGCTCCACGAGATCGTCGTGGGCGACGCGTCCATGGCGCCGATCAACGTACCCGTCACCATCGGGGTCACCTTGGCTATTTCGGCCGCCATCGGGGTCCTGGGGTGCGCCACCCCCACGATCCGAGGCCTCCGGATCCAGCCGAACGAGGCACTTCGCTCCGACTGACGTGCGCCTCGCCTACGGTCCTCGGCGGCTTCGTGATCCCGTTAGAGCACCTCCGCCCGCGCCGCGTCGATGTCTGCCATGCACCGTTCCATCCGGTCCAGGTGGGTCCGGAACGAAAGGACGCAGATCCGCAGGGCGAATCGTCCGCCGACCATGGTGCCAGTGAGGTAGACGTTCTGCCTTCGGTTCACGGCGTCCATCCACCGGCGATTCAGCTCGTCGAGGGCATCACCTTCGACTCCGTCTGGAGCCAGGCGGAAGGCGAGCAGAGACAGCCGGGGCTCGCACACGATCTCGACGTCGGGCCGGGCCCGGAGTTCGTCGGCCGCCCAGCGCGCCAGATCCAGCTTCTCGTCGAGCGCCTGCCGGAACGCACCGATCCCGAAGAGTTTGACGGGGAGCCAGGCGCTCAGTCCCCGGTACCCCCGAGAGAGCTCGGCCGAGAGATCGGTGAAGTCGACGTAGTCGGCGTCGTGCTGCATGGCCGGCATGTAGTCGGCGAAGGTGGCGTGCGCCCGACGCAGCGCCTGCTCCTCCTTCACGAGCAGGCAGCCTGTCCCGTACGGCAGGAAGAGGCCTTTGTGGGGATCGAGGGTGATGGAGTCGGCCCGTTCCAGGCCGGCCATGGCGCTCCGTCCCCGCTCGGTGAGGGCGAAGAAGCCGCCGTACGCCGCGTCGACGTGGAGCCACACCCCCTCGTCCCGGGCCGTGTCCGCGAGGGCGTCGAGGTCGTCGACCGCTCCGGTGTTCGTGGTGCCGGCGCTTCCGACGACGAGGAAGGGGCGAAGCCCGGCGGCACGGTCCTCGGCGATGGTGGCTCGAAGGGCCGCGACGTCGATCTCCTGGCGGTCGTTCGATCGGATCTGGCGTACACATCGTTCGGGGAAGCCGGCCAGCACCGCCGATTTGCGGACCGAGTGGTGCGTCTGATCGGAGGTGTAGATGACACCCGTGCGGAGGTCGTCGTCCTCGAGCCTCTCCCGCCGCGCGGTGACGATGGCCGTCAGATTCGAGAGCGATCCCCCACTCGTCAGGATCCCTCCACTCCCCGGCCCGTACCCGACGATCTGGCAGAACCAACGGATGACGTTCAGCTCGAGCTGGACGAGGGCAGGGGCCGCGATCCAGACGCCGACGTACCGATTGACGGCGTTGGCCACGAGCTGGGCGACGGCGGAGGGGAAAACCCCACCTCCGGGGATGTACGCCAGGTAGCCTGGACCGGCCGTGTTGAACGTCGGCTTCGCCGCGTCGAAGACGGTATCGAGGAGGTCCTCGAAGGCGGCGCCGACCTCGGGTAGATCCTCGCGTCGTGCGGCGGCCTCCGCCCGGCCGGTCTCGGTGTCGTACGACGCCGGCTGGTCGGGGAGGGAGACGATGTGGGCCACGACTCGCTCGCTGGCTTCCGCCAGCATGGCGCGCATCTCGTCGGCGGTCGGTTCGAGCGGATACGACGTCACGATGCGGTGCCAGATCGCCGTAGGGCGAAGACGAGGAGGAACGCCATCGCCGAGGTCGCGATCCCGATGCCTGTGGCGCTGCGCCCGATCGTCGCGGACAGCACACCGGCCTGCATGGCCACGTTCACGCCGAGGAGCGTCGCGATGCCGACACCGATCGCGGCCAACGCCTCGGGGATCCCGGGGCGGCGGGTGTACAGCCCCGCGATCAGGGGCACGAAGAGGCTGACACTCATGATGGCGTAGAAGATCGTGATGGCGGTGAGGACGCTCTGGAGGAGGAGGGTGAGGACGAGGCCGCCGAGGCCTCCCGCCACCGCGGCCCATCGGGCGACCGCCAGAACCTGCTCGTCCGACGCGTCGGGCCGGATGAATCGCTTGTAGATGTCCTTGGAGAGGGACGTCGTCAACATGAAGAGAACCGTGTCGGCGCTGCTGACTTCCGCGGAGAACACGGCCGCGAGACCGAGGGCACCGAGGAGGGCAGGGAGGCCGAGGGTGAGCACGGTGGGGACGGCCTGGGCCGGGTTGGCCAGGGCGGGATCGAAGCTGTGCGCGATGATCCCGAGAGACGTCGGAACGAAGGCGAAGAGGAGGAGGGCGATGGCCTGGAGGGACACCCCGAGGCGAATCGAGCGTTCGTCGCGCCCGGCGTACGCCATCTGCACGAGCCCGGGCGAGACCACGAACGCCGGCATGAGGATGGCGAACATGATCACACCCCCGAACGCGATCGGGTTCGTGAAGCTCGGGTCGGCCGGTGCGGCGGCCATGACGGCGTCGAGTCCACCGGCACTTCCGATGGCGATGGGGATGGCCACACCGAGTCCGACGATGAGGACGACGAGCTGGATGAGGTTGACCCACGCCGTCGTCAGGAGTCCTCCGGCCCCGAAGTACACGACCATGATGACCCCGCCCAGCGTGGCACCGACCCAGCGCGG
>JAUIKL010000113.1 GCA_030430625.1 Gemmatimonadota bacterium | reverse complement strand
CGCGGCCGTCGCGCTCCAGAACGGCATCGTGACGCCGGAGGGATGGGTGTCGATCTACCCGCCCTTCCACACTCTGATGCTCACGCTGGGGGTGCTCCTCGGTGTCCCCTGGCTGGTCGGTCCGTTCATGACCGGCGTGGCGACGGCGGCGGCCACCGCGCTCACCCAGCGGGCTACCGACGCACTGACGGGGCGCGTCCTGGGCCTCCTGCTGATCGTGTCGCCCTTCTGGCTCGTCCTCGGGGCCACACACCTCAGCCACACCACGGCCGCCGCGGGCACCGCCGTCTCCGCCTACGCCCTCCTTCGCGCGCGGGACGAGCGCTCCCTCCTCTGGGCCGTCCTGGCAGGGGCGGCGATCGGTGTCGCCGTCGGCGCACGGCCGTGGGTCGGGCTCGCTTCGGCGCTCGCCTTCGCGGTGTACCTCTGGCGATCGGAGGTCGTCCGGGCGCCGGCCCGGACCGCTCGTTTCGCCGCGGCGGTGCTCCTCGGCGGCCTGCCCTTCGCCGCTCTACTCATGGTCTGGAACCTACATCTGTTCGGAAGTCCGCTCCGTCTGGGCTACTCCGCGGCCTTCGGTCCGGCACACGGTCTCGGCCTGCACGACGATCCGTGGGGCAACAGCTACGGGGTCGTCGAAGCGGTCGCGTACAGCGGTGCCGATCTGATGCAGCTCGGGATCCGCCTCCTCGAATCCCCCCTCCCCCTGCTCGGCCTGATCGGCCTCACCCTCCTCCTGCGCCCCATCGGTCGGGGCCTTGGACTCTTCGGCGTGTGGTGCGCGGTCGCCGTGTTCGCCAACGCTCTGTACTGGCACCACGGCGTCCACTTCGGCCCGCGTATGCTCTTCGAGAGCACGCCCGCCTGGCTGACTCTCTTCGCCTCCCTGGTCGCCGCCTCGCTCCGCACCGAGGGAAGCGAGACCCGGAGTCGCTTCACCCGAGCGGTCGTCGCCGTCACCCTCGTGGGTGGGATCGTGCTCCTTCCCTCCGCGCTCCGACAGGCCCGCGGACTTTCGGTCCCGGCCCTTCCCGACGTATCCGCCGGCTCGACGGTCTTCGTTCACGGCGCGTGGGCGTCGCGGGTCTCGTCTCGTCTCGTGGCCGCTGGTATGCGCCGGGACTCGATCGAGACCGCACTGCGTAGAAACGACCTGTGCGCGGTCGACCTCTACGCCCGCAGCCCCCGATCGGCGAGCGACGTGGACTTCGATCCCCTCCCCGGCTCACCGGAGCACCTCGCGCCACGCACACTTTCACCCGGCAACGTCGTTCGTGTGGATCCCCGGCGCGCACCCGCGCCACCGTGCATCCGGGAGGCGCGATCCGACCGCCTCGGGGTTCTCGAGCTCGAAGTGGTGGCATGGAGAACCGTCGGTGACCCGGGCGGGACGACCTTCGTTCGAGACCTGGGGCCCGCGCTCAACGCCGCCGTGCTCGAGGCTCGCCCCGGCCCGGCGTGGCTCCTGGTGGATCGGGGTGAGGAGGTAGGCCTTCACCTCCTCGAATACGCGGACGGGATGGAGCTTCTCTGGGGGGGCGCCGCCGGCCGCTGACGGGATGTCGGTCGGGGCCGACTCGACCCCGGCCGACGCGCGCGCCCGGTATCAGTCGGGGCGTTGAACCCGCTGGATTCGGTCCGCCACCATGTACGCTGCTCCGCCGAGCCGCCCCACCGGTCGCAGTGACTCGGGTGTGACGATCGAGGTGTCGGGCTCCATCTCGAGCGAGGGGTCCAGCCGGACTCCGACGACCTCTCCGACGAAGAAGGCGTTCGCGGCCTCGCCCAGATCGACCTCGGTACGCACACGGCATTCGAGCACGGCCCGCGCCTCGGCCACGAAGGGCGCGTCGACGACCTCCGACTCGGCCAGGGTCAGGCCCGCGAGCTCGAATTCGTCGACTTCGGGTGGGACCGAGGCCGACGTCTCGTTCATGGCCGACAACAACTCCTCGGTCACGACGTTCACGCAGAAGGCGTCGCGGGCGCGAAGGTTGCGCCCCGTATCCTTGAGCGCCCCGCGCGGCATGCCGACCGAGACGCCGACGAGCATCGGGGCGGCAGACAGGGCGGCAAAGAAGGAGTACGGAGCCAGGTTGGGCACACCGTCGGCGCCGCGGGTCGAGATCCAGCCGATCGGCCGAGGCGCCACCAACGACGTCATGAGGTGGTACCGGTCGCGGCCGCGGATCGCGGCCGGATCGATCAGCTGTGTGGCCCTGGGTGAGCGCGGCACTGAGGGCGGGACGTGCTACGAACCCAGTGGGACGTCGATCACCTGGCCGGCGTAGATCCGGCTTCCCCGAAGTCCGTTCGCCCGCTGCAGCTCGGACACGGAGACCCCGTGCGACCGTGCGATCGTCCAGAGGGAGTCGCCGTTCCGCACCTTGTACTCACGGGTGTCGGGGCCGCCCACGCCACGGGAAACGAGGGTCTCGACGTAGCCCTCGTAGTAGTCGGGGAACACCGCGATGTGATAGTGGCGGGGATGACGCTCCAGGGTGGCTTCGATGACCCCCTGCCGCTCGAGGCTCAACAGGACACCCTCCAGCCACTGGCGGCACTGCCGGTTCCAGGGGTATCGGAGGTCGAGGGCCATCCCGGTCGGGTGCACGGTCCGGTCGGACGCGTTGCGAGGCTGCCGATTCTGGGGACGCGTCAAGCTCGTCACCACGAGCTCCTCGCCGCAGGCACTCTTGTACTGTCGGCTAAGCCGCTCGATGAAGAGCTGAACCGCGGGGCGCGCATAGGGGAATGACACGGCGTGCAGCGAGTGATTTCGCCCGTCGTTGATGCGCACGAGCCACCCACGCTCCGCGAAGAGCCGCACGCGCTCGGGCGTCTCGATGTACGTGAAGTCGTGCTGGCGGGCCATCTGATTCTGGCGGTCCATCGACGAACGGGAGCCACGGAGGCTCTGGGCCGAGGTGTCGACCGGTGTCGTCCAGAGACCGAGCGCCGCCACGAGGGCGCCAGCCAGGGCGAAACGGGAGTTCACGAATCGCAGTCCACGCATGAAACGATCAGGGGGGTACTCGCGGTGCCGCCCCCTATCCAGCCGGGGGCACCTCCATTGTTAAACATCTGTTTCCACGACACAAGAACCGCGTGGCGCGGCCACTTTCCAGCCTATGGGTTGGTAACCCCCGCTCCCCCCGCGAGGTCCCGGGGGCACCGGACTAGAAGAACCGCTTCAGAAGCCGCGCGGGGTGCCGCAGGATGTACTGCTTGCGGATGTACTCGGGGACGTGCCAGTACGCCACGGTCCCGAAGGGGAAATAGAACACACTCCCCGGAACGAGGTGCTCGGTCTTCCCGTCGATCACTACGAAGGCCTCACCTTCGAGGATCGTGATGACCTCGTCCGCGAAGTATGCCCATTGAAACCGACCCGCCGAACAATCCCAGGTGCCGAAGCTCAACCCGCCGTCCACGCTCTGGCCGAACTCGATGGCCCGAGCCACCGGTTCACCCTCGAAGATGTGGTGTAGGGGTTGGTCCTCCCACTCGCCGTCACGTGGCGGCAGAGTTCCATGTGCGAACTCGGCGCCGCGGGCGTGAACCCGCTTCACGTAGATGCGGGTCAGAACGTTCAATATCCGACGGATCATCAGATGTTCATCCTCGAGTGGGATCTCTCCAGCGGCCAATGTAGACACGCGTAATCCGCGCCCCAACCGGAGGCCTTGACCGCCCGGTGCCTCGGTTCGAAGCTTGCGGGCTGCCACGATCGCCGTTCGCCGAGGCCAACATGCACGACCGGGATCCGATCGACTTCGTGTTCATCATCGGGGCCCCCAGGAGCGGTACGACGTGGTTGCACCTGATGATGGGTGCCCACGCACGGGTCGCTACCGGTCAGGAAAGCCAGCTCTTCGAGCGCTACCTCTCCGTGATGGCCGACAGGTGGCAGGAGGAACTCGACTGGCCGGAGTCCGAAGACGTCCGCAAGCACGGGATCTCCTCGTACCTCTCCGAGGACGAGTTCACGAAGCTGCTGCGGGACAACGCGCTGCTCGTCTTCTCCCGGGTATTGGCCCAGAAGGCGGGTGCGACGCACGTCCTCGAGAAGTCGCCGAACAACGCCAAGCACACCCCGTTGATCCACCGGTGCTTTCCGGAGGCTCGGTTCATCCACGTCGTTCGCGACGGACGGGATGTCGCGAACTCGATGATTCGGGCGAGTGAGGGGTGGGGTCGGTCGTGGGCTCCGAGCCGGATCGAGGCCGCGGCCGAGTCGTGGAGTGATTCCGTGCGCGCCGCTCGTTCGACACAGTCGTTCTCTTCCCACTATACCGAGGTCCGGTACGAGGACTTGCTCACGCGCGGAGTCGAAGAGCTGTCGCGACTCTTCGAGTTCTGCGGCCTGCCGTCGACGACGGAGGAGTGCCGGGAGACGTACGATCGGTTCCACTTCGACAAACTCAAGTCGGGTGACTACGAGAGGACGGTCTTCAAGAATCCGGGTCGATCGGCCGCGTCCGGAACCGAAGGGAGGAAAGAACCACCTGGCTTCTTCAGGAAGGGCGAGGCCGGTCAGTGGAGAGAGGAGCTGACTCCAGCGGACCTGCGCGCGTTCCATTGGGTTGCGGGTGACCTCCTGGTCGAGCTCGGGTACGCGGATCGAGCGGAGGCCACCCAGACCGCACCACCACTCGGGCTGCGGGTGCGTCGCGCCCGATCTCGACTCCGAAGCCGGGTCGTCAGTCTCGGTCGTCGCCTCCTGGGTTCTTGAGGATCGAGTCCAGCCGTTCGTGCAGCATGTGCCACGCGGCGCGCGAGGTGAACGAGTGATCCGGCCCCTCGACGACACGAACGTCGAGGCCCCAGTTCCTCCTGAGCGTACCGATGTGGGGACCAACCTCGCGGTTGAGATTCGTGATCCCCGGATCATTGCCGCTGAAGAGGAAGTGCACCTTCACTCCGGCCTCGAGCATCTCCTGTAGATCCGCGACGGTCTCGGAGAAGACGAAGCCGAACGGAAGCCTCGCTTTGGCGGCCTGAACGACCGAGTCGACCTTCAGCGCCGCCGCGTCGAACATGGTGGAGGCCAGATACCTGAGGTCCACCTGCCCGCGAAGCAGCTTGAGCCACTTGGCCAGAGAACGGGCCGACTGCTTGTAGTGCTCGCTCTCGTAGTGCGTCGCGAGCGCATCGACGGCGAGCCCGTCCCCGGGCCTCCACAGGAAGGTCTGCTGGTTGATCAGGATGAGGCCGGAGGGAAACTGCTCGTCCAGGGCTGCGTGCCACGCCAGGTACGCTCCCGAGCACAAGCCACCGGTGTAGATCTCGTCGTACCCACGGTCTCGCAGGAACTGGACGGCCGCTGTGACATCGGCGATGGCATCCAGCCCGTAGCTGTGATGCTCCGGCCGTGCGGCTGGCTTCCCACTGTCACCGACGCCGGCCACGTCGATTCGGAAGGTCGCGGCGGCGCCACCCTCGGCCAGCTTTCGAGCACACCAGGTGAAGAGACCGGCCGGCCCGGTCCGGTTCCCGTGGGCGTTGTTGAGGACCAGGAACGCCTTCTTCGGCCGGGGTCGCGGCTCGGTGAGAATGCCGAAGAGAGACCCCTCCTCCCCGTCGTACCACACCGCCGACTCCCGAACGCTCGGGGCCACGCGGGCATCCGTGCTCGGTTCGGGGCGCGGACACCCGCCGTGCTCCTTCCCGGTCGCGAGTCCACCGATCCACTCCGCCATCTTGGCGATCGCGCCGGTAGGGGGCTCCAGCGAAATCGGAGGCTGCATCATCCCCTGGTACCCGTCCGCCACGTCATAGTCCACAGCTGCCCCTGCTTCCGACCACGCCCGGTAGGCCTCGGCAGCCCCCGGCATGTCGTCACGGTCCAGAACCAGGACGCGACCCGCGGGTGCCGGCCCCTCCGGTCCGTCCAAGGCCGACAGTGCGTCGGATGTGGACTCGGTGAAGACGTATCCCGCGGCCTCGAAGCCCTTCTCCCCCCATCTCCGCCGGCCCTCGGAGAAGTCGGAGTAGGTGAGGTGTGCGGTCCGGGACATCGCCCTCTGCTCCCGGACGAACGCCTTCCCGGACACCACCGGGGCCCAGAGGACCAGGCCGTCCACCCCACCCAAACGCCTGGCGGCCTCGATCGCGAGCAGCGCCCCCGCCCGCATACCGACCAGGACCAGCGGCTCGTCGGACGGAGCGCACGTCCGGACATCTTCGACGGCCATCACGATCGAATCGATCCATTGCTCGACCAGGTCGGAGGCTTCGTCCGTCCCTGCCGAGTCTCCCGTACCGAAGTAGTCGGGCCGGTGCACGGCCGCGCGAGGGTCTCGGGCCAGACGCAGGGCCAGGTCTCTGAGGGACGGATGTGCGAAAAGCCCCTCGTAGCCGACCGGCGGACAGAGTACGACCCGTGTCCCGGACCACCCTCCCGCCGGGAGGTGAAGCACGCCGAAGCGCGGGGTGTCATCCGGGCCGAAATACCGCGGCAACGTCCACTCGGAGGGACCGTGATCGGACTGGGATTCGGGGTCTCCGTGCGGCCCTCGCGTCGGCGCGGTCCGTCTTGGCGGGCTCAATGTCGTCGTCACTGCTGAACACCTCTCCAATGTTCTTCTACGAAGTTCGCGACCGCCGTGGCGGCGACCTCGTAACCACGTGCGCTGAGATGGCCCCGGGGATGAGACCAGAGTGAAGTCGGGCCCCCCACGTCGGACTCGAAGGCCTCGGTGAGGTCGAGGACCTCGACGCCGAGTCGTTCGCCGAGAGCCATGAACTCGTCCTTACCCTCGATGAACTGGCTGCCGAGAAGGCGGTAGCGGCGATACTCCGGGAGGTAGACGAACACCACCCGCCCGCCCCAACTCGAAACGGTGTTCACCCCGGCCTCGAGGACCTCCGGCAGGCTACCCAGTGGCTCGGGGGTCGGGAAACCGACCCCGAAGCTGAGGGCCGCGCGAAGCCGCGTGAGCGTGAGGACCTCCCGCAATCGAATCGGCTCGTCGGCGTCCGACTCGGGGGAGGCTGATGCTTCCAACACCTCTTGTTCTTCGAACGCTCGTGTCAGCTCGTCCGACAGCCAGCGGTCGACCGGCGCCTGGCTCTCGGGGAGCCCGAGCCGGTACCCCGGTTCGAGGTACGCGGTGAGAGCCGGCCAGCGACTCTCCTCCGCCAGGTCGATGAGGTCGTTGCCCTCGTAGAACACCCAGACCACGTACGGTGGACGGACGATCGGTCCGTACTCCCTGAGAACGGCCAACTGGTGCAGCGGCCCCGAACCGCTGACTCCGAAGTTCCTCACACCGGACCAGCGCTGGGCGACTCGGCCCGGGATGGTTTCACCTCCGCTCACACACTGCCCCAGGGTGAACGAATCACCGATGAACACAACCGAGGCCGCGGCGTTCGACGGGATAGGCGCGTCCCCCCGAAAGCCGAAGGCGTCGGTAGGGTACTCGAGCCACCCTTCGCCTTCGTCACAGGCGACCACGACCGAAGCGGACGGGGCGGTCGTGACGGGCAATCGCTCGCCCGCCCCGTCCGCCCAGGGCCGAAGGGCCCAGGGGGACATCCCCGGGTACGCCGCGCTCCCCCTGTCCCGGAGATCGCGGACCGCTTGAAACTTGGTTCGTGTGTCCGGGCTATCGAGGTCGTCCCCGACCCCCTCGAACTGCTGAGGTGCGGGCGACAGACTCACCACGGCCTCCGACAGAATCAGCGCTACCGCCATGCTGACGACCAGCATCGCCGCCTTGGCCCGGGCTTCGTCCTCCGCCCGCGCCGAAACGGTGAAAAACACGAGCGCTGCGGACGGCACACCGTAGAGGACCACCCACTGGATGGTCGACATCGGTGCGTCGTGCCGGAATGCCACGTACACGATGGCGAGGGCACTCACGCCGGCACCCGACAGGTGCAGCGTGCGCGTCGCGCGCGAAAGGAACATGAATGGAGACTCTTCTTGGGGGAGAGAGCCAGAATATTGTACGCAAGTACAGATTTGGCACGGCCATCGTGGGTTTGGAGTTCGATCGTTGCCCGATCGTTAAACGGCCGCTGGACTGTCCTCCCAACGCAAAAAACGGGCCGGAGGGCGTCTCGCCCCCCGGCCCGTCGTCCTGGCGGACGGCCTGGGAAATCAGCCCTTGGCCGCCTCGTACCGCGCCGCGACGCGGTCCCAGTTGACCACGTTCCAGAACGCGGCCAGGTAGTCCGGGCGTCGGTTCTGGTAGTTCAGGTAGTACGCGTGCTCCCAGACGTCGACACCGAGGATCGGTGTGAGTCCCTGCATGTGCGGTGAATCCTGGTTCGCCGTCGCGACGACGGACAGCGTGCCCGAGCCGTCGGAGCAGAGCCAGCCCCACCCCGAACCGAACTGTCCGCCCGCAGCGCCCTGGAACTTCGCCTTGAAGTCGTCGAGCGAGCCGAACGCGGCGTCGATCGCGGCCGCGAGGTCGCCACCGGGTGCGTCCGCCCCGCCGGGCGTCATCACGTCCCAGAAGAGGGCGTGGTTGACGTAGCCGCCTCCGTTGTTGCGAACCGCACCGCGGATGTCGGCCGGGAGCGCGTCGAGGTCACTGACCAGCTCGATGGCCGACTTGCCGTGCAGGTCGGCGTGAGCCTCGAGCGCGGCGTTCAGCTTGCTGGTATAACCGGCGTGGTGCTTGCCGTGGTGGATCTCCATCGTCCGAGCGTCGATGTGCGGCTCGAGCGCGTCGTGCGCGAACCCGAGCTCGGGGAGTTGATGAGGATAGGCCATCGTCTGGCTGACTCCTTGGCGTTCTGTGAGAGAAACGGGCCCTGGACCGCCGGTGCCGGAGTCGACGTCCGGCGCCTACCTTGAGTACGGACCGAGCACTGGATTGTACCCGGGTCGGTGCCCCTCAGCAAACCTCCACCACAGGCCGAAGTGGCGCCCCAA
>JAUIKL010000112.1 GCA_030430625.1 Gemmatimonadota bacterium | reverse complement strand
TTCACCGGGTACCGGCCGGACCAGTCCGGAAGCTGGGGCCGGAACAACGTCGGCCTGTACGTCGACCTCGAGAGTGAGCTCACGGAGCAGTTCCTCCTGGCCGCAGCCGGTCGTTTCGAGCGGTACAGCGACTTCGGCAACACCGTGACGGGTAAGGTGGCGGCTCGCTTGAAGCCGAGTGAGCAGTTCATCGTTCGCGCCGCGGCGAGCACGGGCTTCCGCGCTCCGAACCTCAACCAGAGCCACTACGCCCACGTGTCGACCGGATTCCGCGACGACGGGATGGGCGGCCAGGAGGCGTACGAAATCGGTGAGATCCCGGTCGACTCCGACGAGGCTCGTGCGCTCGGAGCCGAGCCGCTCCAGGAGGAACAGTCGGTCAACCTCTCCGCCGGCTTCGCCTTCTCCCCGACCGACCAGCTCACCTTCACCGCCGACGTCTACCAGATCAAAGTGGACGATCGGATCATCCTGACCGGTACGCTCAGCGGACCGACGGTGGAGACGCTGCTGGCGGCCTTCGGGGCCCCGACCGTGAAGTTCTTCACGAACTCGGTCGACACCCGCACCCGGGGCATCGACTTCACGGCCCGGTACCGCCACCTGCTGGCCGGCGGCTCGTACCTCGAGTTTCTGGCGCAGTACAACAGGAACAGCCTGGAAGTGACCGACGTCACGATCCCCGACGTCATCGCGGAGCTCGAGGATCAGGTCTTCGACTCGGGTGACGAGTACTCGCTCGAGAACGGTCGTCCCAAAGACCGGGCGACGATTCGGACGCGGTACATCCGCGGCCCCATGACCCTCGGCCTGGCCACGAACTACTGGGGTCTCCAGCAGTTCCGCCTCGAAGAGGGTGTCGGTGGTTCGCCCGACGTCTTCCTCGACAACGGGCCGCACTTCATCCTCGACGGTGAGGCCAGCTACGACTTCGCCGAGCGCTTCACCCTCGGCATCGGTGTCGAGAACCTGCTCGGCAAGGAGCCGGCGGTCCGCCCGGACGGCTACAATTTCGGCGGCATCTTCCCGTACTACTCGTCCTCCGGGGTGAGCATGAACGGGCGCTACATCTACAGCCGCGTGAGCGTGAAGTTCTAAGCTCGAGCGACTGCTGACGTGCGGCGGGGTCCCGGCTTCGGCCGGGGCCCCGCTTCGTCATTCGGGCTGGAGATCCCGCGATACCTCTTCGGCCACCAGGTACCGAGGAGACAGGGATGCCTGCGTCGACGGGGCCAGGACGCCCTGTGCGGACAACTCCTCGATGTGCGTGGCGGTAACCCGATCGAGGAAGGAGGCGGATACGTCCCGGGCGCCGAGCAGTCGAAGCGCGAGGGTGGGGCGCAGACCTCGTCCGAGTGCATCCCGGACATCCGATTTGGTCACGGAGTCCTGTTCTCCACGCTGGCGGGCCCGGAGCACCGCACGCCGAAGGAGCTGAGCACGCGCCGCATCGGTCGTCACGCCGTCGATCCGCCGGAGATCGTTCTGCTCCATCACCCACGTCAAGCCGAAGAAGAGCCAGGCGTACAGCCCGACACCGAAGGCCACGGTGTCGAAGAGCGGCCACACGAAGAGAGGGGCGAGGATCGACGCCTGGAAGACCGCCACGGCAGCCTCGCCGGCAAAGGCGGCCACCAGCTGTGGGAGGAGCCAGAGTGTCGTCACGACCCCGGCGACCGCCCCGGATCCGACCCTGGACAGTCTGTACCGCGACCTGGCCTCCTCGACCGCCTCCGCACGGAGGGCCGATCTGCGCTGAACGGCCGCCACTTCTCCGCTGTCACCCACCACCGTTGGGGTGTGCCCAAGGGCGTCGACGATGGCGGAGACGAGCGGAGCCACGGCCTCGACCGGCACGAGGAGTCGGCCCGGTCCACCGCTGTCTTCCAGACCGTCGACCTCGGCCATCGCTTCGACCTCGGCCAGAGCCGTGGATAGGCGAACGACCCGCTCGTCCGCACTGTCCACGCCATCACCTTCCCCGTCCGGAACGACGTGAAGCTGCTCGTCCGCCATCTCACCACCCCCTGGGCTCCGTTCACTCGAGTATCTGTTGGACGCTCCGCAGCGCGCGGCAGTTGCAGTCCCGCCGCAACCCGAAGGGTCTTCGGTGCGTCCAACCTGTACGATGACGATGCACGCCCCCCACTTCGACCGGCCTCCTCCCGGGGCCTTCCGACTGGTCGTGGTGGGTATCATGGCGGCGGTCATCGCCACGTCCGCGCTCGTCACGGCTCGCGACCGGGTCGACCTCGCCGAGACCCCCGACTTCGAGGAGGCTCGGCTGCTCGTGGACACGGTCGTCGTCACCGGCCGCGTCGTCTCGGGCCACCCGCACCTGCCGGCGCGCCTCCACGGAGTCGAGGACGAGATCCTGTCGTCGCCCATGCTCCTCCACCCCGGCTTTGCCGCCGAGGTCGAGCAGTGGACCCGTGTCTGGGCCAGTCGACAGTCCGCCTACCTCCCGTCGTACCTCAGCCGTATGACGGCCTTCGAGTCGCTGGTGGACTCGACACTCGCCGCCCGTCAGCTGCCCTGGTCGCTCCGTTTCCTCCCCGTCATCGAGAGCGGCTACGGACCGACGGCCATCTCTTCGGCCGAGGCCGTGGGGATGTGGCAATTCATGGCTGCGACCGCACAGGACTTCGGGATCGAGGTCGGCGCGTACGTCGACGACCGCCGCGACCCGTTCGTGGCGACGGACGCGGCCACGCGATACCTCGAGCTTCTCGAGGAGCGCTTCGGTTCGTGGTTCCTCGCTCTGGCCGCCTACAACGCCGGCCCCGACCGCATACAAGGACTGATCGATCGGTATCTACCGAACGAAGAGCCGTCCGACGCCGTCTACTGGGCGCTACGCCCGGTGCTCCCCCGCGAGACCGCGGAGTTCGTGCCCAACCTGATCGGGGCCGTCATCGTGGCCTCGGCCCCGGAAGAGCACGGATACGATCCCCCCGAGCCGACGTCCTTCGTCTACGACTCCGTGGCGGTACGCGGCTCGATCGACTTCGACGGGATCGCCGCCGCCGCTGGGGTCTCGGCCGACGAGGTCGCGTGGCTCAACCCCGAACTGGTCCGCGGCGCCACGCCTCGGGACATCGAGGTGTACATCCGCCTCCCGATCGGAAGCGCCGCCGCGTTCCGCAGCTACTTCTCCGCGCAGGCGGACCGGTAGTCACCGGCCCGCCCGCACACTGTACGGCCTACGGCCAGGGCCAGACCACCGATACGATCCCGTCGAGGAGGAGCTCGATCGGGAGGGTGATCGGGTTCGGGACGCCACCGAGCAGGAACTGCCACCCCTGACCGTTGTTGCTGCTCAGGTCGAGGTACGCGCCCGTGGTCGGCGTCGTGAGGAAGGACATGTCGTCCGCGACGAGCCCCGGGTTCTGACCCGAGCCGGGAAGCTGGATCGTCATCTGGACCTCGGTCGGATCCATCCCCTGAAAGGTCACGAGGTTCAGCGAGTGCTGGAGCGGATCGACGGCCGAAACGAGTGAAACCGGCAGCCCGGTGATGTTCGCCTCGTCCAGAAGCAACGTGCCCCTCACGTCGAGGAACGAACCCACCGGACCGGTCCGGCTCAGGTCGCCGTCGGACTGATCGAAGGTGCCCATGACCGTGACGGTCGATCCGAAGTCGACGGAGCCGCTGAAGTTCCGGATGTCGACGTCGTTGAACCGCTGCGTCGTGGGTCCCGGCGTGTCGAAGGTGATCTCCTGGTTGGCGCTCCCGACGAAGCGCACGACGTGCGCGCCCGAACTGACGAAGGCGAGCGGGGAACCCGAGACGGAAAAGTCACCGAGAAGCTGGATCTGACCCGCGGTGAGAAGTCCGTCGTGACTCCCGCCGACGAAGTCGATCGAGCCGACCACGTTGAGCGTGCCCTGCCCGTTGCTCATGAGGAGGTTGCCGTTGTTCACGACGCTGAGGTTCTGGTTCACGAGCATCGTGAGCGCGCCGACCGAGAAGGTCCCACCGTCGATCGTAAGGTTCCCGTCGAAGGTGATCGGGTTCCCCGGCGCAAACGCATCGGTCACCCGCACGTCGTAGGACATGACCGTGGGATAGAGCGTCAGATCACCCGCGATCTCGAGCTCTCCGATCTGCGTGTTGCCCTGGTCGTCGAAGAAATCGCCGACCGAGACCGCCATCAGACCGTCACCGTCGAGGAAGGAGTTCGGGGTGACGGTGAGCCCGCCGCCGACCGCGATGTCGGTCAACAGCTCGACACCGAACGAGTTTTCGATCGACAGGTCGTTGAAGCGCTGGGCGGTCCGACCCGCGTCGCTGAAGAAGACGGTCTGAGGCGCCACGGCGGTGAAGCGCGTGATGTGGTTGTTCGTCGCGACGAATGAAGTGACACCGCCACCCGCAAAGAAGTCTCCTTCGAGCACCAGCTCACCGGCGGTCAGGGCGCCGACGTGGCTGGCACCGCTGAAGTCGGTGTTGCCGCGGACGGTGACGACACCCAGGGGATCGGACATCACCAGACGGCCGGCCACCGTCTCGACGACGAGATCGTTGTTCGTCTCGAGATCGTTCGAGCCGACGATCAGATCGGCCTGGACGTAGAGGCTTCCACCGACGAAGAGGTCGTTCGGAAGGAAGAAGTTGTCCTGCACGAACACGTCGGCGTTCACGAAGGTCGGGATGACCGCGAGGTCCCCTTCGATGAAGAGACCGTCGATGAGGATCCCGTCGCTGTCGTCCTGCAGCCCTCCCGCGACGTACAGCGAGTACCCTGTGCCGTCCACGTAGGCCGTACCGGGGATCGTCATCGTCCCCCCCACGGCCACATCCGAGCCGAAGAAGACCGTACCGAAACCGTTGGCCACGACGAGGTCGTAGAAGTGTTGGTCCCCCGTCCCGGCGGAGGAGAGGGTGATTGTCTGATCGGCCGTCCCGTCGAGGGTGACCCGATGGTTCCCCTGGGCACCGAAGGCGCTCGTCGAGCCCGTGGCCGTGAAGTCACCCGCCACTCGGATCTCTCCGTCAGAGAGCTGCAGCACCTGTCCGCTCCCCCCGAAGACCGCGTTCCCCTCGATGTCGATCTCGGAGTTCGGATCGTCCATCGTCAGCTGAGCGCCGGCACCGACGACCTCGAAGTTCCCCGCCACCAGGAGCGAGTTCCCGCCGAGAATCAGGTCGTTGTTGTTGAGCGTGAAGTTTCCGCCCACATCGATCGATCCAGGGAGGTTCCATGTCGTCTGGAGGAGGACGTCTCCAGGCAGTGAGGACGGCACGATGCCCAGGTCGCCGAGCACTTCGAGGGTCTGGAAGGACAGGCCGCCCGTCGGGTCGTCCAGCCCCCCCACAACGCCGACCACATCGTCCCCAGCGTCGACGATCGTTCCCGACGTCACCGACACCTGGCCTTCTACATAGACGTCACTCAGAAGCTCGAGGCCCGACAGAGCGTTGTCGAAGGTCACGTCGTTGAAGCGCTGGGCGACGACGCCCGGGTTCGAGAAGGAGACCGTCTGGGCGTCGGCCCCGTCGAACACCGTGCTGTGCGTTCCGAATGCCACGAAGGCACCGGCCACCCCGCTCACCGAAAGATTCCCCCCGATCGACAGCGTCCCCGCCGTAAGCCGGCTGGTGTGGTTGCCCCCGGCGAAGATCGCGCTGTTCTCGATGTCGACGACGTCGTTCGGGTCGGTCATGCCAAGGGTCCCGGTGCCCTGCACCGAGAGGTCGGCCGTGGACAGGCTGAAGCCCCCGACATCCAGGTCCGCACCGTCGATCCGCACGTTCGCCGCGACGACATCCCCCGTCATCGTCCGATCGGACAGGACTTCGAGCGTCTCGAACGCACCCTCCAGCGCCCCGGAACTTCCCCCAACCAGGAGTTCCCCCGCCACGATCCCCGTGGCTCCGGCGATCACGTCCCCGGTGACGGTCAGCTGTCCGCCCCCGAGATCCAACGTGGCCCCGTCCGCAATCGTGATGGACGGAACCGTGA
This sequence comes from Gemmatimonadota bacterium, assembly GCA_030430625.1. GTDB lineage: Bacteria > Gemmatimonadota > Gemmatimonadetes > Longimicrobiales > Gaopeijiaceae > UBA2589. The sequence goes on along the minus strand of JAUIKL010000112.1, from coordinate 2,929 downwards.
GCGCCCCGCCCGAGAGGAGGACCGGGTCGTTCACGGTTACAGGGATGATCAGATCGGTCAGATCCGTCGGCAGCTGCTGAGGAGACCAGTTGAGTGGATCCTCGAAGTCCGTCGGATCGGAGCCGAGCCCACCCACCCAGGTCAGCACCGCGAACGGATCGATACACGGTGAGATGCCGATCCCCAGGATCGTCGCGCCGTTGTCCACACACCCGCCCAGGGCATCGAGAACACCGTCGACGATCAGCGTGGCTCCGGCCTCGAGCGTGATCGCTCCCCCCAGGTCGACGTTCAGGCCGTCGGGAACGGTGAACGACCCGGTGACGGTGATGTCACCCTCGACGTACACATCGGTATCGACGTCGACATCGGCCCCTTCGATCACCAGCTCGTTGAAGCGGGCGCCCGCCGGGCCAGCCGTGCCGAGGGAGATCGTCTGTGGTCCCAGCCCGTCGAAGACGGTGCGATGGGTCCCCGTCGCAACGAACCGTGATGCGGTCGCCTCGAGGTTGCCACCGATCCTCAGCTCACCCGCGGTCAGCAGCCCTTCGTGATCGGCTGCGAGGAAGCTGAGGTCACCCAGCACCTCGACCACGGCGTCATCGTCGTCCATGACCAGCGCCGCGTCTCCCGGGAAGGATACGAGCCGCAACTGGTCGTTGGTCCGGAGGAGGTTCGGCCCGACCGTGAGTGTGCCGTCTGAAATGCGAAGCGTGTTCGCGAAGAGTGAACCCGACAGCGTCCGGTCATCGAGAATCGAGAGTTCGTCGGCCACACCCTGAAGGGCGAAGTCGCCCGGCTCGACCACCGTGATCCCGCCGTCGAAGACTTCACCGAAGGCTATGTAGTCGCCGCCGTTTACGAAGTGGCTCAAGCCGCCGAGGTCGAGGGACGCGCCCTCTTCGACGAGGAGGCTCTTCACCTGGAAGGACGCCGTCATGATCGGGAGGAAGTCGTCCATGGCCGGGATCAGAACATCGTCGTCGATCGACGGCACCCCGATCGGCGACCAGTTCTCGTGAACGAACCAGTCGGTGATCCCCGCCGCGGCACCGCCGACCCACGTCTTCACCCCTCCGACGACATCGAGGACGTCGATGGTGACGCTGTCGGCGTATTGCCCGGCCACGGCCACCACCGTCACCGAGCCGAGACCGACACCGAGGAGGCTCGCGGTCGAACCCGACCCATCGATCGTCGCGATCGTCTCGTCGAGGGACGACCAGTAGATCTCGGGCACCGCGTCGGAGCCCTCCAGCACGGTGGCCGTGGCCGAGAGGTCGAGGATCCCAGCGAGACTCAGAAGTCCCTGGATCGGATCGATGGTGATGCCGGTCACGTCGAGGTTGCCGAGCGGCCCCCGGCCGACTTCGATCTGCTGGGTCGTCGGCGCACCCGACTGCGTGACCAGAATCGGACCGATGCGCCCACTCCATTCGACGAGCCCGAGCCCTACGAGCTCGACCTCGACCATGACCTCTCTCGAGACCTCACCATCCAGATCGATGGCGAGTTCGATCGCCCACTCCTCGGCGGTGGCTTCGACGCTCCCCTCGAAGGTACCGACGACCTCGTCGGTCGTAGCGTCGTACGCGTTCAACCGGATCAGATCGATCGGAAGGGCGTCGAGGGTCGGGATCAGCTGATATACGGGAGCCAGATAGAGGGCTCCGGGAACGTCGGCTCCGGTGCTCAGGTCGCCGCGTGCACACGCGGCCACGGCCACGCCGCTGACGACGACGGCAAGGAGAGTCCGACGGAAAGCTCGGGGGGAACGGGTTGTACGCACGGGTCGATCGTCCGGCTTGGGGGGGTGAGGGCCAGAGGCGTACGTTTCCTCTACATCAACTAATGTCACCGTCCGTCCGAATTGCCAAACATCTTCGTCGCGCCCCGAGAGCGGGTCCTGATCACCGGTGGCACGGGCTTCATCGGCTCGAACCTGGTCGCGTCCTGGTCCACCGAGGGCGCCCGGATCGCCGTCTCCGATGTGCTCGACAGTGAGGAGCGGCGCGGAAACCTGGCCCACCACACGGTCGAGGAACGATTCGACCCCGACGGGCTGACCGACTTCCTGACGAGCCACGGACACGAAGTCGGCGTGGTGGTTCACATGGGGGCGATCTCTTCGACGACTGTCACGGACGTCGACCTCCTGACCCGGACCAACGTCACCCTGTCCCAGCAGCTGTGGGCATGGTGTGCACGGCACGGCGTCCCCTTCGTGTACGCCTCCTCCGCCGCCGTCTACGGTGACGGAGCCGACGGCTTCAGCGACCGGGACGACCCCGCCTACCTCGAGCGCCTCCGCCCACTGAACCCGTACGGCGCCAGCAAGCTGGCCTTCGACCGGTGGGTACTCGGCCAGATCGAAACCGGCCGTCCAACGCCGCCAGCGTGGTACGGGCTCCGCTTCTTCAACGTCTACGGCCCGAACGAGTACCACAAAGGACCCATGCGCAGCATGGTGACGAAGTCGTTTCCCGGGGCGGCGGAGGGTCGTCCCGTCACCCTCTTCCGTTCACACGATCCGCGGTACGGGGACGGTGAGCAGGAGCGGGACTTCGTCTACGTCGACGACTGCGTGTCGGTCGTCAGGTGGCTCCTTGCCCACCGACCAGTGAGCGGTCACTACAACGTCGGGACCGGGCGTGCGCAGAGCTGGCTGGCGTTGATGTCGGCGCTCTACTCGGCCGTCGGCAGAGAGCTGGCCGTCGAGTGGATCGATACGCCCCAGGCGATTCGCGGGCAGTATCAGTACCACACGCAGGCCGACGTGACCAAGCTCAGGGCGGCGGGGTACGACGCTCCCTTCCTCCCGGTCGAAGAGGGCGTGCGTCGCTACGTGTCGGACTACCTCACGGCAGACGACCGCTACAGGTGATGCACGAAAGCCGGCCTCCCACCCGCGGGGTGGAAGGCCGGCCAT
>JAUIKL010000111.1 GCA_030430625.1 Gemmatimonadota bacterium | reverse complement strand
ACCGAGTTGGTCTACCCGGCGTGCGGAGTCCGCATCACCGAGTAGGGCTTTCCCTCCTCACATCCGTCGAACGCCACACTCCCTCCGGGGCCACCGTCCCTCAGGACGCGTTGTGCCGCACCGCCCACATGGCCCGAGCGGCTGCGTGATCCCCCTCGGCACCGATCGCCTCGAGGAAGCGGGGGAAATCGACATCGACGGTTTCGAGGCGCACCCCCATCGTGTGCGACCGACTCCGGAGGAAGGCTTCGATGTTGGCGTTGACCGTCCGACAATAGTCGAGGCAGACGGCGTAACGGTCGGCCGAGCGGGTGGAGCCCGGGATCACGTCCTTCGCGTACGCACGAATGATGCCCTTCCCCCACCTCCGCGCGAAGGAGCGGGCGGTCGCCTCGTCGTCTCGCCGCAGGTGCACCCAAAAGGTGTCGGGATCGGGAAACGCGCCTCCGAGCCGGCCCAGAAGCCAGGAAAGGCGGTTGTCGACTTCGATATGACCAGGGGAATAGGCCAGCCGGTCGGGGCCGAGCCGGTCGACTCGGCTCTCGTGACCGACCGTGTAGTTCGTGAGCGCCTTACACGCCTCGGAGAAGGTCACGGAACCGCACCGGCCGGTGCACAACACGAAGACGTTTCGATAGGTCATACGTCAGGATACCGCACGCGCTCATCCGGGGAAAAAGGGTCTGGATTTCCGCCTCGGACTTTTGTTACTTCAATCGTGAACGAACGTTCGTGACAAGAGGAACCTCCATGCCAACCATCGTGGTCGTCGAGCCCGACGAAGAGGGGCGCGCCGCGATTCAGCAGTTGCTCGAAGCCGCCGGCTACGACGTCGTACCCGTCGAAAACGCCGGGGCCGCTCTCCTGCAGTTGGAAGCCAAGCTCCCGGACCTGGTGGTGACGGAGCTGTACATGGAGGGGATGGACGGGCTCGAGTTGATCCGGGCCGTACGGCGCGAATGGCCCCTCCTCCCGGTGGTGTCGATGACGCTGGGCGATCGGCCGGGTGCCACGGACACGATCGAGTTCGCGCGACTCCTCGGCGCCAACGCCTTCGTGCAGAAGCCGATCCGCGGTCCGCGCCTCAAAGAGCTCGTGGAGATCGCGCTGGCCAGTTGAGACCGAGCCCGGTCAGTCCTCGAGGTAGAGGCGGCTCTCTTCTCCGGGGAGCGCGCGCCGATCGGCACGCTGCGCCACCGCGACCAGTCCGCCACCCAGCGCCGCGCCGAGCATCCCGTAGCGAGCCCCGATCGCCAGGAACACACCCGGCATCCCGACACCCGTGAAGGTCAGGGCAACCACACCCAGCGGGATCGCGGCACCGCATACACCGCCGACCAGGGCGGCCTTCCAGGGCGAGAGCTCGCTCAGGCTGAGTCTGGACCCGACCGTGGCCAGGGTGATGCCGACCCCGGCCGTCGTGAGCGCCGCGAAGCCTGCATGGCTCGTGATCATGCCCATGAAGATGTCCGGAGCCCAACCGAAGCCCGTGAAGGCCAGGATTGCGGCGCGCGCCGCACCGTAGATCGCTCCGATCACCCCGCCCACCGCCGAGAGGCCCACGAGCCCCTTCAGCTTCCGTCCCCACTGCGCCACGGTCCCTCCTCTCGACTGCACGTCCCTCTTCTTTCTCGACACCGCCGGGGGCCCGAAGGTTTCGCCAGACGCAACGCCGTGTGGCGGTGACCGTGTCGAACAACCGACGCCACGATACGGACACGTTCGCCTCCGGAGTTCCATGACCCTGCCCTTCTCGGCCCTCGGCGCGACCGTGCGCGGCGTCGTCCGCCAGAGCCGCATCGCGCCCCCGCTGACCTTGTCGACTGCCATGACCTTGTCGGTCGCCCTGACCCCGTCGTTCACGCTCGTCGCGAACGCTTCGGCGCAGACGACCCCGACCGACGCGGTCCTGGCCGCTTTCGATGACCATCGGGTCGTGGCCGTCGGCGAGAACCACGGGCACGCCGACTTCCACCTCTGGGTCCTCGACCTCCTGGAGGATCCGCGATCGGTGGACCGCATCGACGACGTGGCGGTCGAGTGGGGCAACGCGCTCTATCAGGGTGTGGTCGACCGCTACCTGGACGGTGAAGACGTACCGTGGGACTCGGTGACGATGGCGTGGCGCAACACCGTGGTGTCGCCCAACACCGTCTGGGACGCGCCCGTCTATGCGGACTTCTTCCGAGGGGTCCGGCAGATCAACGCGGGACTCGCCCCCTCGGCCCGCTATCGTGTGCTCCTCACCGACGCTCCGGTCGACTGGAGCCAGGTCGACTCCCGCGACGACCTCACCCCCTTCTACGATCGGGCCGCCGCGATGGCCGAGGTCGTCCGACGCGCGTCGCTCCTCGAGGGCCGCCGAAGCCTCTTTCTGGCGGGGGGCCTTCACGTATCGAAACATCCACGCGTCCGACCGAACCGGCTCGGTGTCCCCGTCGGCGAGATCACGCCGGTTGCCTGGTGGGAGCTTCGCCACCCCGGCGCCACCTGGGTCATCCAGTCGTTCGCGCGGGACGGTCAGTTGGCCGGCCTACCGGACGCGGTGGCCCGCGGGCCGAGCGCCCAGAGCGCTGACGCGCGCGTCTTCGACACGTCCGCCCCGCCCCTCTCCACCGTGGCCGCAGGCGCCGTGACCACCCTGCGCAACAGGGACGGGTCGGTGGGCGAGGTCTACGGGGATCTCCTTCTGAGCGAGATCGTCGACGCCATCATCGTGTGGCCCGAGACGAGCCGCACCTTCGTCGAGCCCACCCCGGAGGCATTCCGGGACGAGTGGTACTGGGACGCGTTGAACCGGCGGAGTCGAATGCTCTTCGACCGGCCGATGGACCCGCAGCTTCGTGGTGAGGTGGGGGGATCAGGGTAGGATCTCTACACTTCGTCCCGCTGCGTGTACCCCACAGCCTCCTGACTCAGCTCGATGTAACGAGCCGGGTCCTCGACCGCGTACCACGTGAAGCCGTGCTTGCGGCAGAAGTACAGATGCGCCGCGATGCCCACACCCTGGTGCAGCCACCCCACCAGCACGCTCCAGTGACCGATGGTCAACGAGAGGAGCGTCACGAAGCCGAAGTAGAACAGGATCTTCCCCGGCACCTTCCAGCTCGGCCAGATCACACGCCAGCTGATGGCGAGACCGACGGCGAGTGGGATGGCCGCCAGGGCCAGGTCGATGACGAGGTCGGGCAAGTGGGGTGCGGTCAGCGGGGGTCGGGGACGATCCGTACCTCTCGAAGCTCGGGGATGCCGTGCTCGTCCGCCACACGGACCCAGAGGCGGTCCCCGCTTCGGCCCAGGGGCCAGAAGTCCTCCGGCAGTGGAAGCGCACCCAGGTAGACACCGGAGGTGCTGAAGAGGCGCCAGATCGCTCCCGGCACCGGGATGGCCGGTTCTCCGTCCGGCCGCCACATGTCGCTCTGGTACATGCCGAACACCGTGTCGCTGGCGGGGAAGAACTCGTTGGTGAGCGCTGCGGGGCCGACACGCAGACGACTCGCGATCCCCCCGTACGCCTCGACCTGCCTCTGGATGTCCGACTCCTCGATCCGGCGGCGCTCCCACGGAAGGTGCACCTCGCGAACCCGTCGGCCCTGCAGGTCGTGCACGAAGAACTCCGGGCGCGACGACCACATCGATACGATCTGGCTTCCGACCTGCGTCCACAGCACCCGACCCTGCTGGATCTGACCCGGCTCGGCATCGGGCGCGGGTGGCGGGAGGGTGAACAGCGGCCTCACGTCACCGGCGTCGTCCCACTGCATCAGCACTCGTTCCCACGCCCCTTCTCTCGGCACGAACGAGTCGAGGAGGAAGCCGGCTCCGGACGGGTGAGCGAGCAGTTGGCCGCCCACACCCTCGAAGTCCGCCGCCACACTTCCCAGCCAACGTCCGTCGAGGTCGAAGCGGTGCCGCTGCCGGTTCCGCGCATCCAGCACCTCGAGGGTACCGTCCTCCGCCTCGGACAGGTGCGCCCACCCGCCGATCTCACCCGGCCCGCGTCCGAAACGCCCGAAACGGACCCTGACCGCTCCGGTCTCGGGGTCGAGGATGACGAGTCGACCTTCCGTGACGTCGTCGTGCAGGAAGAGTTCCCCATTCGAGAGCTCGACGGCGCTCCTCGGCGAATAGACGGACGGCTCCTCGTCCAGCGCGCGCTGGGTCGGAACGACCGTGAACGTCTCGAAGGTCCAACGCAGGGCCGGCTCGTCGTGGGCCGGCAGCTCGGAGAGGCGAGCGATCTCCACACCGTCGACGATATCGACATCGGGTGCGTACCTCGGCTCCTCGTCGCAGCCGGTGATCAGGAGTGCGGCAAGCACGCCGACCATGATCCGCAATGCACACCTCCGTCGATGAGCGACCCCGCCACAACGTACGGACAGGTCGCGCGGCGCTTTCGCCGATAGGCCGCGCGCCTACTCCGTGACGTACACCTCACCGTCGAGGTCGTCGAGCTTCCCCTGCATGTAGCCCCGCGCGTCCTGAACCGCCTGGTTGTAGACCGCGGGCCCCACGGCTTCCAGGAAGAAGTCGAGGAGCTGCTCGGCGCGGAAATCGCTCACGTCCTCGTCGAACTCCTCCTGGAAGAATCCGCGGATCCGACTCACGAGGACCGTCCGGCGTTCGTCGTCGAGCTGAACCAATTCGTACTCCAGGGGTGGGCGTCTGGGTCGTCCGGAGAACTAACGGACACCAGACAGCTCGTACACCCGCACGTACTGGACGTCGAAGTCGTCCATCGCCGCAACGACCAGATGCGTGTCGTCGGCGAAGAGGAGTTTGTGGACTCCCGGTGGCATCTCGATGGAGCCGAGCCAGACCCCACTCGGGTCCAGCAGGTGATAGGTATCCATCGTGCGACGCTGCCAGCTGTGACCGCTGCGCATCCCGACCCACATCCTCCCGCGCGTGTCCCGGACGAGGGCGCCGACGGCCGGAATGCTGTCGGGTGGAGGCATCGCGTCGATGGCCGTTTCGAGGGAGCGCAGTGAAACGCCGAGCCCTTCGCTCAACCGGGGAAGCTCCTCGCGAATGCCGCGTTCGAGCTCCGGGGTTACCGGGAGTCGGGCCACCCTCGGCTGGACCAGACGATGGAGTCGACCGTCCTCGTCGTACTGCCGAAGTACGAATCGCCTGGCGTCGGAGATCCAGACATCACCCTCGGCGCCGAGGGCCGCCTGCTCCATGGGGCCCAGCAGATCGCCCATCCCACGGTACCCGCCACCCTCGTGCTCGATCACGAATGTCCGCCCCGAGAGGCGGGATCCCAGGTCCGTCGACGACCCATCCTCCGCGATCCTGATGGTGGCCGAGTACGACTCCTGAAGTCCGACCGCCCTACGCGGCGGGATCGGCCCCTTCCAGAGCAGCACACCCGAGGGTGAAGTCGCCCAGACGATACCATTCGGGAACGGAGTGATGCCCAGTTCCAACACCCGCTCCCGGATCGTTTCCTGCTCGAGCAGTTCGCCCTCGACGGTGTACCGGGAGATCCGGTAGTGCCCGGGGTCCCAGACGAGCAGGGTGCCGTCCTCGAGGAGTTCGAGCCACGGGGGGCCGCCGAACTCCTCCGGTCCCCCGCCCCGGCCCCCGAAGGTCGCCTGGTGTCGACCCGCACGGTCGAAGACGCGGATCTCGTGATCGCTCGCCTCCACCACTACGATCCGCCCGTCGGTCGTGCGTACCGCTCCCCAGATGTGGGTAAAGAGGTAGGGGTCGGCACCGTCGAGCGCGCCGATCGTGAGTGTCGGTGTCCGCGAGAGGGTGAGCGGGCTCGGCGCTCCCGAAGAGTGGGGACCCGAGCGAACGATTTCGATGCCAGCGCTGTCGAAGCGTTCGACGGCCTGGGCGCCGAGCAGCGCCGGGCCCATCGCGCACGCCAGAGCGACGCACGCCAGACCCATCCACGATGTGCGACCTACGGGGTGGATCGTGTGTCCGGCCCTGGGTCGGCGGGTCCCGCATCCTGTCATCGTGCTGTCCTCGGTCTCGAGGGTACCGAGGTGGACAAGGTGGGTTATCCGCGGCGATCGCAACTAGCGCTTCCGCCCGAGCAGCACAGTCTGCTCGTAGCAGTCGGGATCCTCTCGAACGAAGTCGACGACCTCGACACCCGCGTCGTCCAGGATGCTCTCGTACTCCACGGGTGCTAGAGACGCATGATAGACAGGATCACCGCCGACCCGACCCACCACGGTCCCGGGCCGATCTCCGACGGTGATCATCAGGGCCGCGCCACGGCCGAGGTGTCCGGCCATCCGCCCCAGCACGTCGCGCTGCTCGTCCGGCATGAGGTGAAAGAAGCTGTTCCACGCGATGATCCCATCGAACGCCTCACCGAGGTCGAGGCTTCGCATGTCTCCGTGGCGCCACTCCGTGTTCGGGAAGCGCCGTTCGGCGATCTCGAGCATGGCGCGGCTCGCGTCGAAGCCGACGACGTCGAAGCCCCTTTCGAGCATGTACGCGGCGATCGGCTCACCTGCGCCGCAGCCGAGATCGAGCACTCGCCCACCGGGCCGGACGAGGTCGAGGAAGCGGTCGAGCCATACGCGCTCGTGCAGTCCCTTGGCCCGCTCGGCGTCGAAGCGCGCGGCGTGCCGCTCGTAGATCTCCTGGGTCCGGGCGGCGAGGGCCGCATCGGCGGGCGGGAGATCGTGATCAGTCATCGGTCGATGTGGTACCGAATCGCGTACGGAATCCCGAGGGCATCCGACTCCATTCCCCATACCGTGTCGTCGCGTACGAACGCGGGCAGAAACGACCCCGGCAGTACCACATCCGCGAGCGGCGTGCCCGACGGGTCGAGCACGGTCCACTTCTGTTCGGCTTCCCCCAACGTCGCTCGTCGCAGCCAGAGGCTCCCATCCTCCGTGAAGATGCCCCCGGAGATCGGCGGCGCGTGGTCGGGTACCGTCATTCCCGCCCTGTACTGGCGGGCCGCGTCTTCCCGGTCGGGGAACGCCTGCGGGCTCAAGCGTCCCACACCCGTTTCGACCGCCCGATCCACCGCTCCGTCCGTGAGCGGCCGCCCAACGTACGCGTAGGTCTCCGACCACACGGTGTCGCCTACCGCCCGCAGAACCGTGACGTCGACGGTTTCGGCGGGTCGCGGCATCTCACCGAACACGGCGACCCGGTCCCCGTTCCGCGACACCACGGGCGAGATCGGCGCGCCGAAGGGTTGGGGCGTCATCAGCGGGCCCAAGGGCCCCTCCATCGTGATCGTGCCTGCGGCCGGACGTACGTCGAGGGATACCGTGTCGAGCACCCCACCCGATCGATCGACCCGCACCAGCATCACCTGTGCGTCGATCCCCGGTTCGCGCACCATCGGGAGATACCCTGGCATCGACACTGCTGTCACCCCGGTGTCGATCCACCACGGTGGGACGGGGACCCAGTCAGGACCCAAGCCCTCGGGGCGCAGTGGAATCGTTTCCAGGAGCGTACCGTCGAGCCCGAAGAGAGAGATGCGACCCGCCGACGGGTCGCTCGCGTACAGGGTGTCGGCGAAGATTCCGATTCGGAAAATCTGACGGAACTCGCCGGGGCCATCGCCAGCGGATCCGTACACCCCCAAGGGCTCGCCGGTCGGGCCGAAGACCCGGATCTCCCGACGCGCGGATTGGGAGACATACATCCGCTCGTGTCCGTCGACCACCAGAACGCCCCCCAGGGCCAGTGATCCGACTCCGTCGAGCGCCGTAGCCGAGTCATCGGCACTACCGATGCGCAGCTCCTCCGACACCGTCCAGAGGTCGAGGCCGGATAAGGACGGCGACGAGGGCGTCGCGTCGGCGCACGACGTTCCCGCGAAAGTGAGAATGAGGGCCACCGCGCCGAGGCGCCTGTCGTACTCGAGTGTCCCCAAGGGGCTCACCTCTCGTCGAAAAAGAACGTCTGCACGAGTGTCGAAGCGATCCCGACTCCGTTTCGGAGAGCCGGGTCGAAGCGCATGTCCCCGACGATCCTCACCGCTTCCGCCACCGTGGCCGGATCCCCGTTCAGCGCCTCGACCTCATCGACATTCCCGCTTGCGTCCAGGGAGATCCGAACCGTTGCACGTCCCGGTGCCGTGGCACCGGACCGAACCCTGAAGTCGGATCGTCTCTGCATCGTCCGCACGCCCTCCGGAAGTCCGTACGCCAGACCTCCGTCCGGGTGTTTCACGTGGGGTGTGCAGACGAGCGGCGATTCCACGCGGATCGTCGGGGGTTGCCCGAGTGTGACGACCGCGCGGAACCCCTCCTCCGCCAGGAGCCCGGGAAGCGTGCGGCTTCTCCGGGCCAGGACCCGCGAGATGTCCTCCACGGCCCCGTCGTCGACCGATGCGTCCCAGACGCCACGGGCCTGTACCCGCCCGTCCCGGCCGTACCGCACGACGTAGTCGGCCTGTTCCCACTCGACCTGGGTCTCCCCGGGGGCCAAAGGGAGGGGCCGAGGGCCGATCGTGAGGAGTTCTTCGGTGAGGCCGTCCGTGTCGAAGAGTTCTGCTGCGAGGACGGCTGGTCGTTGTGTCTCGTCGACTCGACACACCTGGTCGTGATGCCTGCGGACCAGGTCCGGGGAGGCTGGGGGGACGGGCGGGGCGGGCTCCGGGTTGGCGCAGGCGCCGATCGCGATGACCGGGAGCGCGACGAAGAGCACGACGAACCGGCTGGCCGAAGTCGGCCTGTTCCTACCCGGGGGCCTCCCCCACCGACGCTTCGTGTCCACACCACGCCCCCGTCAACGAAAGTCTTAGTTGTGGACAAAGTCGGGGTCGAGTGGCGGATTGGCTAGGGGTCGCCTCCTATCGCCGAAGGGCCCCGCCCGACTCTCCCGCCCCGTCACATGGGACGACTGTGCCGTACGCCCTCCCGATCAGTCGGCCCCGCGTCGCGTCACTCCCCGGCAGCGGGTTGTCGTCGAGCCAGTACGTCTCGAGCACGACGTCC
>JAUIKL010000110.1 GCA_030430625.1 Gemmatimonadota bacterium | reverse complement strand
GTCACGAGGTCGTAGCACGAGTAGGAAGGAAGGCCGACCACGCACGGGCTGTGGGCGCTGTCCGCGACGAGTCGGAGCGTGGCCTGCAACGCGTGAGTTCCACTCGACGTGAGCACGACGTCGTCCCCGTCGAAGCGGAGGCGGAGTGCCTGGGAGAGCCGGTCCGCGTTCGACGCGCCGAGAGATGCGCCACCACTGACGATCAGGTCGACCAGTGTAGCAGGCGAATGGGCGGGTGGGAGTGTCCGCACCGCTAGGGGATGAGTCGGGACAGCGGTGGCCCGATCACATTGGTCACCGGCACCGGCAGCCTCTGCCAAGCGGCAGTGGCCACCTGGTACTTGGTGCCGGTGGGAGTCGGCGTCGACGCCACGCCCGACCGGGACCACTGCAGCCATGGTAGCGGAAGGTCTTCGGACTCCCACTGTCTCTTGAAACGATGCGTCCCGGACCCCGGAGAACAGCGCCCGAAGTTGAAGAGTGTAACGCCCCGCTTCACCGCCTCCTCCATCACACCCCAGTACAGAAGCATGTTGGGGGCCATCTTCTGGTGAGCGCGTGACGACCCGGCCCACGTGATCTCCAACTCCGGGCCGTACGTAAGGCAGCAGGCCGCAGCCACAGCCGTTCCCTCGTGCCGCACGACGAGGAAGACCACCTCGTCGGGAAGGACGTCTGCGATGGCACGAAAGAACTTCTTGGGCAGCACGGGGGTGCCCAGGTCTCGCATCGTGGTGCCGAAGACGTCGTAGAAAGCGTCCAGTTGCTCTAGGCCCACCTCGACGACCATACCCTCTTTCATCGGTCGGCGAATCTGGCTCCGGGTCTTCGACTTGATCCCGTTTTCCCAGAGTTCTTCGGTCGTTCCGGGAAGGGTCTTGAGCACAGTGAGCTTTCGCGCGTTGGTGCTCAGCGGTGTCTCCTCGAGCGCGACCCGTGAGCGCAGCTCCAGGAGTTCGACCCCGAGCTCGCCGGCCAGGTCGGCTGCCTTCGATGCGAGAGCCCTACGCGCCGGGTCAGTCCCGATCGGCCCTCCGTCGTTCAGGAACGGCATGGACACCAGATAGTCTCCGAAGAGTCGACTCCGGACCCGAACGAGTGGAAGGAGTCCGGCGATCGCGCCGTCCGGGTCCCTCGCTACCCAGAAATGTGAGCGGTGTCCGAGGGCGTCCTCCATGACGTCTTTCCACCCGTGGAGGTGACAGACCGTGGCGCCGGGGAGGTCCGCGAGGGCGCGGTCCCACTCCTCCGCTTGTCCGGAAAACGCTTCGACTACGAGTTGGTCTTGATGAGCTGTCACGAAGATCCGACCGCAAGATTCGTGGGTGAGACCGATCGACTCAAAGGTAGCCCGTCCGATCGACCGTGTTCAAAGGCGTCGATCGGGTCAGGTCGAGCGGCCGCGCTCTTCGGTCATCCGTTCGAGCGTCTCGCGGATCGGGGAGAACTCGAACCGCCGAGCCAGGCCTTCCATCCGACGAAGAACGCTTTTCCGCCCGTGGAACGTCCGGAGCCATTGCAGCCGACTTCCCTCGACCGCGGGAGCCCAATCGTCCCACTCCCAGGGGTGCACGTAGAACATCCCCGGACGGCCGCGCTGCTGGCACTGCCGGAGTCCTGCGTGGACCAACCAGGGCGGTAGGAGGCGGAAGTACGCCCCTCCCGAGGCCGGAAGCGACCGGCCAGCGATCGAATAGATGGTCGAGGGGAACTCGAGGAGCGCACCCGCAGGTCGGTCGATCCAGTAGGGATCGGGTTCCGCGTCCGGGTAGCCGTAGGTGGGGTGGGTCGCGATCGGGAAGAGGCTGGCATCGTACCGGTAGCCCTCCTCGAGCAACACGTCGAATGCCCACTCGATCCCCGGGACGATGGAGAAGCTCGGAGCGCGGTATCCGAGCACCGGCCTACCCACGAGTTGCTCCAGGGTCCGCTTGCTTCGTGCTACCGAACTTCGGAAGCGATCGGCGCCGAGTTCATAGACCAGTCGGTGTTCGGACCCGTGTGAGGCGATCTCGTGTCCCCGGGATGCAATGTCCCGAACCATGTCGGGTTCCCGCTCGGCCAGCCATCCAAGGACGAAGAAGGTCCCGGTGATGCCATGAGCATCCAGCAGGTCGAGGAGGAGAGGAACCGCCTCCGGGGTGCGACGTGGCAGGCCGTCCCATTCGTCGAATCCGTAGACGGCGGTCATCGCGGTCGGGTGGAAGTACTCCTCAACATCCACCGAGAAATGGTGTCGCACGTCTGTCATGTCGGTGTCAGGCGCTCTTCACGACGTCCCGTCGTGTAGGCTCCCACAACGCGTCGTTCGCCCCGGCCACGGCGCGGACCAGAGCGTGCGCTGCGGCAAGGTTGCCGGCCACCAGAAAGGCGGGCACGGAGAAGAGCTTCGAGACCGACGGCTCATCGGCCCGGCGCCACCCGATCCAGGCGAGCCCGAGAATGAGCCCTCCGAAGCCGACCAACGGACGAGCAAGAGGTTCGGTTGCGGCAAGCCATACCAGAGCCGCGGCTGCGGCCATGGCACCCCATGGGAGAGCCCAGCGGCACACCTTGTGGCTGAACAGCATCCAGGCGAAAAGACCGGTCCGGGCCGGGTTCATGAGCCGCCGCTTGAACCAGAGGGTCTGCATCCCGCGTGTGATGGTGCGGACCTTTCGCCGGTATTCCTTCCTCAACGACGGAGCGCGGGGTACCAAGCACACCGCGTCGCTCACGGACACCGCGCGGTACCCGTGCTCCTTGGTGTGGAGCGCCGAGGCGAAGTCTCTGGAAAGACCTTCGGGGAGGGGGAGTCGATGGAGGTCGGCTCGGATGGCGTAGAAGCACCCGGAACTGCCGACGATGCCCGAGACCCTGGTCTCCAGATCGCGGACACTCATCTCGTACCCGACGTAGCTCGATTCACCTGCGTTTGCGGTCTGTTCCTGGCTCGCGACACTCTGGTCTCGACCCGAGGCGCAACCGATCGTCGGATCCTCGAAGGCGGCAATGAGCGGCTTCAGCGCCCCGGGCTCGATGCGAATCGATGCGTCGGTGTTGACGATGATCTCTCCCCGCAGGTGCTGGCTTGCGGCGTGCTCGGCCTTGGTCTTCCCGCCTCGGGGTTCGACCCGCAGAAGCTCGATGCCATCATCGGCGTACGATCGGACGATTTCGTCGGTCCGGTCCGTGGACCCGTCCGAAACGATCAAGACCTGGAGTCGATCGCGCGGGTAGTCGAGTGCGAGGAGGCTACGAATCAGCTCCTCGATCTGGTCTTCCTCGTTGTACGCCGGGACCGAGATCGATACGGAGGGCCAGGTGACACGGTCCGCCGGGGACGGCACCGGGTGGGTGCGGATTCGGCTGGCGATCCAAAGGAGGGCCGGGTAGCCGAAGTAGGTGTAGAAGAGAAGAGCGATGGCCGCGCCGATGATCCAGACAGGTGTCATTCGGTCGGACCTGTGGTAGCTCCGTCCGGTAGAGCGGAGCGCAGCAATCCCTGAAGCGCCCGCTCGTCGAAGCTCATCGCCTTGGAGACCGCGTCCTCGTAGCTGTCCTCGATGATCAACACGGTCGTCATCGCACGACCGGCGGCTTCACCGTCCGGCGGCTCGAAACGAAACCGGGCACGGTACGTCGTCGGCCTTCGGGGATCGTCCTCGAAGTCGAGCCATGTCTCCCAGATCCTTCCCTGGTAGGCCACGGTCGCCACGTGCACCCCCGTCGGGGTGGCCGGTCTGCGGTCGGGGGACGGTGCGTTCATGTGCTGACAGTACCCATGTTGCCGAAAAAGTTCGTCACGGTTTGGCCCTGAAGATCTTCCGGGTCGACTCGAGAGCGTCCCGCATCCGGCGGACTTCCGAGTCACCGAGCGACTCCCCTCCGAACCGTGAGCGAAGGTACAGGTCGACGACGTGTCGTGCCG
The DNA here is from genome assembly GCA_030430625.1 of Gemmatimonadota bacterium. Taxonomy (GTDB): domain Bacteria; phylum Gemmatimonadota; class Gemmatimonadetes; order Longimicrobiales; family Gaopeijiaceae; genus UBA2589. The sequence continues at coordinate 5,123 of JAUIKL010000110.1, read as the reverse complement.
GGATGGCGGCGGCGGCGTATGCGCGGTTGATCTCTTCGAGGAGGACATCGGGCGTGGTCGAAGGAGAGACGGGCAGGCCGGCCCGGGCCGAGAGCGCTCGAAGCTGCACGTACATCTGTGTGCTCGGGTCCAGCGACGGCCCACCGTTTCGAGCCCAGTACCAGCCCAGGGCGATGACGACGAGGAGGGCCAGCGCCCCGAGCGGGCTCGGCCCCGACTCCTCTTCGACACTGGGCGCGATGGTCTGCTCGACCGCGCGCTCTCCGAGCAGGCCCGCGAAGATCCCGGTCTGATCGTCCGCGCTGTAGTCGAGCACCCACTTGTTCCACCGGTGTTGTATCCCGTCGAACCAGATCCGGCCCGGCCAGAACCAGGAATCGAAGGCGGTGACCGTACCGACGCCCGCGGGTGTGGCGTCGAGCATCACCCAGCCGTATCCGGGGAACCAGACCTCGGCCCAGGAGTGGGCCTCGTTCTGCGTCACGACGAGGTAGTTCCCGAAATCGCTCCACTGGCCACCGAGGAAGCCGTTCACGTTCCGCGCCTCGATCCCGATGCTGCGGAGGAGCACCACGAGGGCCGTCGAGAAGTACTCGCAGTGCCCGGCCTGACGGTCGAAGAGGAAGTGCTCGAGCGTGGCCTCTCGGGCCGTCGCAGGGAGGTCGCGTGTGTAGGTGAAGCCGCGGAGCCAATCCCGCAGGGCCATGGCCTGATCGTACCGGTTGTCCAACCCGGCCGTCAGGGAGTCGGCCAACGCCCGGATCCGGGGGTCGAGGTTTCGGGGAAGCTGGAGAAAATGGTCCTGGGAGGGCCGATAGCCGCGTGCAGGCTGGCGCAACGCGTCCGCGTCGGGGGAGCGGGTCGGTGAGTACGCGGTGTAGGCCGGGGCGCCGGAGCCCCAATAGACGAAGTCACCGGCGTTGTCGAAGAGCGGTTGGATCCCGTTGTTGGATTCGATCTCGAGCGCGGGGTGGAGTGCGAAGAGCACCCGGGAATCGAGGGCCGAGCCGAAGATCTTCTGCTCGATGACGGCGTCCGGCCATCGCTCGCGGTACCACGATGCGGGTCCCGACGACGGCGGGAGTCCGTCCGATCGGGTCCAGCGTATCCCGTCGAAGCGGTCGTACGAACGGCCGCGCCAGTGGAGGCCTCCGATGTCGGACGGCGCCCCATTCGGGAATTCGACACGGAGGACGATCTGGGGATTGCCCAGGATGGTCGAACCGTGCTCGCCGATCGAGATCTGGTCACTAAAGCCGGCAATGGATGTGGCCATCGTCTCCCCTCGCCCGGCCCATCCCTGGGAAACGCGCGGGAAGGTCACGAAGACCACGAGAGCGACTCCGAGAATGACGGCGGAGAGCGCTCCCGTCGTGGCCAGCAACTCTCGGCCGATCGGGACGTCCCGTACGCGGTAGCGTGTCGATTGCCGTCGGAGGTGGCCGATCATCAACGCGATCGTGGCCAGTCCGATGTATGCGACGAAGGCGATGAGGAAGAGGATGCCCGGACGGTAGGCCGTAGACGCCAGGATCAGCGCGAAGGAGAGTGCGTAGAGACGGAGGTCGTTCGGGGCGTCGAGGGATCGCAGCGCCTCCGCCGACAGGAGGAGCAACAGGAGGTCGACGACCGGGATCACGATATCGTCCCGTACGACAATCACGTGGAAGAGCGCCCGAATGACGAGGAGCGTCGCCAGGGGGAGCCAGATCCGTTCCAGCCTGTCGGACAGTGCGTCGTCGGGGTGCCAGAAGAGCGCGGTCACCAGGGCCACGGTGGCCAGGAGGGCGGAGATCGGCTCGAAGCCGGCGCCGCCGGCGAATGCGACCAGACCGGCGAGCCCCATCAGGACCGCGAGTCGTCGGTGGACGAGTCGGAGCGTCATGCGGCCGACTCCTCCACCTCGTCCCGAGCCAGTCGGGCGGACGGTCCCACGGCCATCACGTCCGCGAAGCCCGGGCGGGACCTCACCCCGACGAGGACGCACGCCGAAGGTGAGACCGGCGGGGCCGGGGCGGGGGCGTTGGGCGCGAAGTCTGCGCGCGCCAGGAGATCGAGCGCTCTCTCGAAGTGCGCTCGGCCCTCGCCGGCGGTGAGGGCCTCGCTTCCCGCCACGAGGGCGAAGGGTCGGCCCTGCCGATGGGCTCGGGCCAGCAGGGAAGCCGCGACCTCGACCGCGACCTCGGCCGCCTCTCCGGGCTCGTGAGCCAGGTCGAGGCAGATCCATCGTGTTTCGGCTCCGGCCAACTCGTACTCGCGGAGCACCGGCGTCTGGAGACGAGCGGAGGACCGCCAGTGGATGTCCCGGGCATCGTCTCCGATCCGGTAGTCGCGTAGGCTTCGGTACTCACCTCGTGGCCCCGCCGACCCCCGACTGGCCAGGGAAGCGGTCGGGCGGCGACCGACGCCGTGTGACGGCTCGCGGACGGGGCGGTCGGTGCGCGGCCAGACGATGACCTCACCCGGCAATTCGACGTCCCTCTCCTTGCGGAAGAGACCGAAGGGGAAGCCGGTGGAGAGGGTCACAGTCCCGAGCGGGTAGATGCCCCTCTGTACGAAGGAGTTCGTCGACTGAGCGGTGGCGTGCCCCAGGGGCGGGACGTGAGCGAGGAAGGCGCGCTCCGGGAGTCCCGCCTCGGAGATCTCGACCGCGAGGGAGGGGAAGCGGCGCTTCCGGTTCGTCACCTCGTACGTGAGCCGCAGATCGCGACCGACGGTGACGGCATGGGGCGCTCGGCGCTCCACACGAAGATCACGGATGGCCTGCTCGGACAGCCACGAGCTCACCGTGATGAAGCCCAACATCGCGCCGAGCAGGAGGTAGAGGAGGTTGTTGCCCGTGTTCATCGCCGCGAAGCCGACGGCCATGGTTCCGGTCGTGAACGCCGCGCCACCGGCGGTAAAGTGGATCCTCCTCCAGGCGCGCACGCGTGCCCAGAGAGCCGCTGCCGCGTCGAGTGCGCGGAGCGGAACGGGCCTGTCCGGCCCCGCCATCAGAGGGGTGCCTCGACCTCGGCCAGAATTCCCTCGAGGATGGTGGCGGCTTCGTCGTGCGTGCCGTGGGACGTCGTCGAAGCGCCGGCCGGGAGGATTCGGTGGGCCAGGCACGGGACGATCAACGTCCGAACGTCGTCCGGTACCAGGTAGGTACGACCGTGGGTGAGGGCGAGGGCCCTGGCCGCCCTGAAGACCGCGATCGATCCGCGCGGGCTCACTCCGAGGCTGAGCTTCGGGGTGGTGCGGGAGCGCTGCACGACGGCCATGAGGTAGTCGAGGATGGCCGGGTCGACCTCCACATCCTCGACCCTGTCCTGCAGCGCCGAAACCTGTCCGGCGTTGAGGACCGTCTGGAGGCGGTCCATGACGGGTTGCCCACCGCGCGACTCGAGGAGGATCTGCCGTTCCGCCGATTCGTCGGGATAGCCGATGGTGACCCGCATCAGGAACCGGTCGAGCTGACTCTCGGGCAGAGGGTACGTCCCGTGGTGCTCGAGAGGATTCTGCGTGGCCATCACGAGGAAGGGCTTCGGCAGGGAGAAGGTGCGGTCGTCGATGGTGACCCGACCGTCCTGCATCGCCTCCAGCAGTCCGCTCTGTGTGCGAGGCGGCGCGCGGTTGATCTCGTCCGCGACCACGACGTTGGTGAAGATCGGTCCCTGTCGGATCTCGAAGTCGGCCGTGTTCGGGTTGTACACCGAGACACCGAGGACGTCCGACGGGAGAAGGTCGGAGGTGAACTGGATCCGCTGGAAGGTGAGACCGAGTGCCTTGGCCAGAGCGTGCGAGAGGGTGGTCTTCCCCACACCCGGCACGTCCTCGAAGAGGATGTGGCCGCGCGCCAGCAGCGCGGCCACGGCCAAACGCACCACTTCCTTCTTCCCGTGGAAGACGGTTTCGACTTCCTGAACGAGGTGGTCCAGGAGCTCGAGCGAGGGAGGCGACTCCCTCTTCTGTACTGCTGCCGTCGTATCGGACAAAAGCCCGCCCCTTTTCGATCGGTAGGCAGAAGGAACTATAACACTCGGGGCATACGAGATGTTCGTATTTTCTTGTCCGTAGAACCCCGTAGAAAACGGTTCTTCTGCCTTGACCTCAAACGCGCCGTTCGGGTAGCTTGAACCCGTCTCCAGGGTCTCGTTCCGTTTTTCACAAGCGTTGTCTGACGCGGGGAAACCCTGCCTTGCGCCCCTCTACTCCCGGGGCGTGACGGTTCGCCAAGGAGCAGTGGCTTCAAGATGAAAACCAACTGGCTGATCGGTGGCCTTGCCGGCGTCTTCGCGCTGGGCGCACTCGCCTTCGTTCAGGGCGGCGGCGCCGAGGGTGAGGCGATCGCGGCCGAGTCGGGTCAACCGATCGCGTTCCCCCACGACCAGCACGCTGGAAGTGAAGCCGGTCAGAACAACATGAACTGCCAGTTCTGCCACTTCTCCGCCGAGCGGTCGGTGGACGCGGGCATTCCCCCGGTCTCGACGTGCTGGGGCTGCCATCAGGTCGTGCAGGGCACGACCCCCGAGCAGCAGGCCGAGATCTCCAAGATCCAGGAGTACGTCGAGCACGGCGATCCGATCCCCTGGAATCGCATCTACAAAATTTCCGATCACGCCCACTTCCCTCACATGCGACACGTGAACGCCGGCCTCGAGTGCCAGCAGTGCCACGGTGAGGTGCAGGAGATGGGCGTGCTTTCCGAGCGAGACCCGGTGTGGGGTGGTGACAACATGGGTTGGTGCGTGGACTGCCACCGGCAGCCGGACCCGGAGACGGGCCTGCAGCAGGCGTCCACGGACTGTGCCGTCTGCCACTACTAGACCCGGAAGGCCAATACATGACTGACGGCATCAAGCGGCGGGATTTCCTCAAGGTCCTCGGCGTCTCCGGCGCGGGGGCCACCATGACGGGCTGCGGCACCGGCGAGGTGGAGAAGCTCCTGCCCTACGTGGTCGCGCCCGAGGAGATCACCCCCGGAGTCGCCACCTGGTACGCGACGACCTCGGCCCACTGTGGCAGCGGCATGTGGGTGCGCACCCGCGAGGGGCGTGCGGTCAACGTCCAGGGCAACCCCGACCACCCCATCTCGCAGGGCGGGCTGAGCACGAAGGCGTACGCCAGCCTCCAGCACCTCT
>JAUIKL010000109.1 GCA_030430625.1 Gemmatimonadota bacterium | reverse complement strand
CAGTTTGCGGCGAAGGGTCGCGACCTCTTCGGAGACGTCGATCCCTCTCCGGTCGGCGAGGTCCAGGAGTTTGTCGATCTGGTCCTGGATCTCGACGATGTCACGCTCGAAATCTAGATGCACGGCAGGTTGCCAGGTCCGTCGGTATGGGGGCCTCACCCTGTCGGGGGAGGGCGACTAACCTCGCCGGAGCGCGGTCGGCTTCGCAAGTTGGGGCCGCGCCCGGGCGTGCGGTCCGCGGAGTTGTCCGCAGTGCGGTCAGCGCTGTCCCGGATCGACCTCGGGGTCACCCTTGAGCACCCAGCCGTCGGGGTCCAGGACCACCGACGTGGGACGATTCGTCATCGTCCTCAGTCGGATCGTGGACGCCCGTCCGGAGACCTCGATCTCCTCACGCACCGGTACGCCATCCACCATCAGTTCGACGTCCATGCGGACGCGGAAAGCCGGCCATGCGTCGGGCTGCACCTGCCGGATCACCAACTCGGTGTACCCCTCGGTTCCCGGCGGGTCCGGAATGAAGCGCCACTCCAGGTCGAACGTCGGGAACCCCGGCTCGTAGAGCCACTGCTCGAAGAAGGTGTCCAGGTCGCGGTTGGAGGCCTGCTCCATCACCGCCTGGAAGTCCTCCGTCAGTACTGCGGTGTGGAGGTGCGTGGCGTAGTAGTCGCGAATTCCCTGGAAGAACGCCTCGTCCCCGATCAGGCCCCGCAACATGTGCAGGACCCATCCGCCTTTCGGATAATTGTTCGAGTTCAGGAGCGCGAAGAGGTTCTGCTCGTTCACGTCGATGATCGGACGGTTCGAGACCTCCGATCGGATGACGCTCTGGCGACTGTCCTCCATCCGCTCGCGGAATGCCTCGACCCCATCGGCCACCTCGAAGAACTGGTCCCCGAAGTAGGTCGCGAAGCCCTCGGACAGCCACAGGTGGTGCCAGCTGGCCTCGGTGACCGCGTCCCCGAACCACTGGTGGGCGATCTCGTGGGAGACCGTGCCCTCCATGTTGCGACCGCTGGAGAGGCCCTGTTCGGAGTAGAAGATCGCCGACGCGTTCTCCATGCCTCCGAAGCGGGTAGCGGACTGGACGTTGGCCAACTTTTCGAAGGGAAATGGGCCGATCAGGTCGGTGAAATAGTCCACCATCTCGGCGGCCCGCCGGAAGGACGGTTCGGCCGCCTGGACATCCTGCGGGTAGACCCACGAGGTGACCTCGACACATCCGTCGTCACGCCGGGAGGCTGGGGCGTTGCCGCACGCGGCCAATCCGATCGTCGTCACCTCCAGGTCCGCGGCACCGATGACCATGTTGTACGGCGAGATCGGTACTCCGACCTCCCAGTGCCATGTGTTTCGGTCTCCCTCAGGGCCGATCGCGTCGGCTGGCGTGGGCACGGGGCCCTCGGCCAGGTGGCCGTTGGCGATCACCTTCCACACGTCGGGTGCGTGCACCGTGTATCGAACGGTGGCCTTGTCCGCCGGGTGGTCGATGCTGGGGAGCCAGAAGCGCGTCCGGTTCGGCCAGTTGTCGACGAAAGCCGACGGCTCTCCGTGGACGTTCTCACGGATGATGAGACCGTCGTCGGGAACGCCCTCGTAGTGGATGCGCACCGAGACGGTGTCGCCGGTACCGTAGCCGGCCAGGGGCACGGTCAGGATGCCCTCTTCGTGGCGCGAGGCCGTCGGGCGCCCGTCCACGAGCACGTCGTGGATCGTCAGTCCCGTGAAATCGAGGGGGAGCTCGGGGCTCGGACGGGACACGGCCACGCGTACCTCCGTGATGCCCTCGAACCACAGTACGCCGTAGCCGAGTCCGACCTCGACGTCGTAATGGACGGCGTTCACGCCGGGGGCGTAGGGCCCCGGCGGGGGTGCGACACCGGCCTCGATCGGTTCGGGCTCCTGCGCCCCCAGGCCGATCGACCCGGCGAGAAAAAGGGCGGGCACGAGCAGTGCGCTCACGCCGACGTGAGATCCCATCGTGCTGCGAACCATCGTCACTCCCTCAGCTCAGAGGCGCCACACTCTCGAACGCCTCGACCTCCGTGAAGTCCCTGAAACGACCCCAGTACCGTGCGTAGGCCTGTGCCATCCGGGGCCGAAGGTCGACCCTGGGGCACCCCATCGACTGATAGGCCGCCAGCGCCTCCATCTTCATGACCATCTCGGCGCGGACGTCGACGAACACCGACGGGGAGAAGTCCAGCCCCGTGCTCGCGGTCTCGTACCCGTAGAGGTTTCGAACCCGAGCTCCCTCGGAGCGAGCCAGGTCCGACGCACTCTTGCGGTGGGGGTCTCGATCGTCGGGAGCCGGCAGGTAGACGGTCGTCGGTCTCAGCTTCTGGATCAGCTGTCCGAGCGCGGCCCTCTGCGCGGCCGGATTGCCGAAGGTCGCGCGGTCCGGTTCGAAATCACAGCCGAGGATCGAGGTGGCGATCCCCGAGGCCTTGAGTTCGGCCCGAGTGTCCTCCGTCTCCCCACCGAGGAGGGGGAGAACCACGACGCGGGCCCCCGCGGACACCGCCTCCATGATCGTGCCCCCGCAGCCCATCTCGGCGTCCCCGAGCCGCCCCTCGACCACGAGGACGACCTCGTCCCCCTCGTGTGCCGGGACTTCCGCGCGCGCCACCATCGACGCGACGCGGGCCACGAAGTCCGCCTGGCTGAGCGGTTTGATCATGACCTGGTCGGCACCGGCGCGGAGTGACTGCTCCTCGTACTGTGCCTGCGTGTATCCGGTGGTGACGAGAATGGGGAGGGTCGGATTCTTCGCGCGCATGGCGCGAACGAGCTGGAATCCGTCCGTTCCCGGCAGGTTCAGGTCGGTGACGAGGAGGTCCCACTCTTTCGTCGCGATCAGCTCCATGGCGTGATCGCCGTCCTGGGAGTGCACGACGTGGTACCCGCTCAGGGTGTTGAAGAACGCTTTGACCAGGGCGGCCTGGTCGAACGCGTCCTCGACGTACAGCACTCGGTAGGCGTCGTTGCTCATCTGCGGGCCATCAACTCGATGCACGCTGGGGCTCGGGGACGAAGAACCAGACGATCATACCCATCGCGAGGATGGAGATCGCCGCCACGACGGTGTTCGACGCGTACCCGACGTCGGCGTACAAGGGTCCAGCGACGGCGCCACCGATGGCGAAACCGATCTGGCCCAACGCCACGGTCAGACTCATGAGCGAGCCCCGTCGTTCGTCGGAGACCAGGGCGGTCAGGAGCGCGGAGAAGGGGCTGATCCGCATCGCCACGAGAACCATCGAGAAGAAGAAGAAGACGTACGCGCTCGGCGGGTCGGAGACGACTCGAACGGTGAGCAGCATCAGGATCGACATGCCGACCGAGGCCAGGAGAACGATGCCCTTCCTGCCGACCTTGTCGGACAGCTTCCCGGCGTTCGGACCGGTGAGCACGTTGGCGACCCCGCCGATCAGGAACATGAGCGCGATCTGATCTCCGGTCAGGCCGATCTCCCGTTCGAGCCAGGTCGGGAGGTAGATCACGAAGAGCGAGACGCCGAGGAACATCATGAAGAACGCGGTCGCGGCCCAGGCGATCTCGGGCCGCTTAAGCATCTCGACGTAGTTGGCCGCCGCACCCCGTACGGAGAGCCGCTCGCGGCTCCTGAAGACGTCGGGTTGAGGGACCCGAACGATCAGCATGAGTACCGTGAGAGCCATCGTCACGGCGAAGAGATAGAAGGGCGAGCGGAAGCCCCATCGGGCGGCCATGAGGATCCCGAGGGGGATCCCGAAGATCTGCCCGAACGCCGCCCCGCTCATCACCCATCCGGTCGCCCACCCTCGTCGTTCGTAGGGGAAGTAGTCTCCGATGTAGGAGACGGCTGCTCCACTGAGCATTCCCCCGGCGCACCCCGCGAAGATGCGGACGGCCAGAAAGGAGTAGTATCCCGTCACGAAGCCGTGGAGGGAGAGTGCGACCGTCATCGTGCCGCACCCGAGGATCAGGATCCGGCGTCGCCCGACACGGTCGGAGACTGGCCCCGCCAGGATGGCGAAGATGCCGACCATGACCGAATAGACGGACACGAGCGTACCGAGGACGGCGTCGGGGATCGACAACTCCGTCCCGATCCGGGGGAGGATCGGGGAGAGGATCATCGTCTGGCTGGCCGCCGAAAAAACGAGGAGCCAGAGGGTGAAGACGACGATGTACGGCTCCGGGCCCGACGGGACCTCGCGTTGCGTCGGCGGACCGGGGTGCTCCGGCACCGGTGCTGTCAACCGCGGTCCCGGTCGATGTGACCCGGATAGCGCTGGACCGTCGGCATCATCACGAGGTTGAAGATGTCCACGTGTGGCGGGGCGTTGGCCACGTACACACAGGCGTCGGCGATGTCGTCAGCGGTCAACGGATCGGTGTCCGAGTAGACGGACTTGGCGCGCTCGCCGTCCCCGTCGAAGCGGACCTCGCTGAATTCGGTCTCGGTCAGCCCGGGATCGACACTCGAGACCCGGATCTTCGTGCCGAGCAGGTCGATGTTCATCGCCTCGCTGAGCGCCCGAACCGCGAACTTCGTCGCGTTGTAGACCGCACCCTTCGGGTAGACCCACCGGCCCGCGATCGAGCCGATGTTGATGATGTGCCCCGAGTCGCGCTCGACCATGGCCGGGAGCACCGCGCGCGTGACGTAGAGCAGCCCTTTCACGTTCGTGTCGATCATCTCGTCCCAGTGATCGATCGATCCGTCCTGAAGCTTGTCGAGCCCCTTCGCCTTCCCGGCGTTGTTGATCAGGATGTCCGGGTCGAGCCCGCGCTCGGAAAGCTCGGCCGCGAACGCCGCGACGCCCTCGCGGTCGGTGACGTCCAGGGCGTGCGCGTGCGCTTCGACTCCGTGCTCGGACGCCAGTTCGTCGGCCAGTCCCTGGACGCGTTCGGCACGCCGGGCCGAAAGCAGGACGTGGGCGCCCTGGGCGGCGAAGTGGCGGGCGCAGGCCGCGCCGATTCCGGCGGATGAGCCGGTGATGAGGACACGCTTTCCGGACAGTCGGTTCATGGAATCGTGGGGTGGGGACGAGCAGGGTAGGTGAGATTCGCGGGACACCCGTGGCGATGCAACGGTGAGCCCATTACCCTCCCGGCCTTCACCCCCTAGGGAGTCAGCGAGATGGACAAGAAGCAGGTCGGAGCCTGGGTCATGTTCGACTTCGCGAACTCGGTGTACCCGGCCGTGATCGTGTCCGTGGTGTTCCAGATCTTCTTCATCGAGGGGGTCGTCGGGAACGAGGCCGGGGAGGGGGACGCATTGTGGGGCCGGGCCGTTTCGATCTCGGCGCTCGTCGTGGCGCTCAGCGCCCCCGTCCTCGGCGCCATCGCTGACCGGGCGGGTGTTCGGAAGCGTTTCATGGGCTTCTACGTGGCCGTGTGCATCCTCGGGGTGTCGCTCTTCACCACGATCGATCCCGGTGACGTGGCCTGGGCATTCGCGCTCTTCCTCGTGGCCAACATCGGCTTCGAGTCGTGCCTCGTCTTCTACAACGCCTACCTACCGGACATCGCACCCCCGGCCAAGCAGGGCCGGGTCTCGGGGATCGGTTTCGGCGTGGGGTACGCGGGGTCCGCGCTCGGACTCGTGCTGGCCATTCCGCTGGCCCAGGCCGAGCAGCTGTGGGCGGTGTGGGTCATGGTGGCGGTGGCCTTCTTCGTCTTCTCCCTGCCGTCCTTCTTCTTCCTGCCGCGTGACGTACCGGGGGAGATGTCGGTGGGGCGCGCGGCGGCGTGGGGGGTGACGAGCTTTCGGGCGCTCTGGAACGAAGTGCTGAGCCTGAAGGAGATGCGGCGATTCCTCCTGGCGTACTTCTTCTACATCGACGGTGTGCTCACGGCCATCTATATGGCGAGCACACTGGCCTCGACGACGTTCGGCTACGAGCAGACCGAGCTGATCATGCTCTTCCTGGCGATCCAGATCGCGGCGCTCGTCGGTGCCTTCGTCATGGCCAAGCCGACCGACACCCTCGGGCCCAAGAAGGTCGTCACGGGTGTGCTGGGGCTGTGGATCACGATTGCCGTCGTGATCTTCTTCATCGAGACCAAGGAGGCCTTCGCGGTCGTGGGGATGCTGGCCGGTTTCGGGCTCGGTTCGATCCAGGCCGCCAGCCGAGCCTTCATGGCCGGTCTGATTCCGGACGGGCGGGAGAGCGAGATGTTCGGCTTCTACGCGCTGTGCGGGAAGTCGTCCTCGGTGATCGGGCCACTGATCTTCGGGCAGGTCGCGCTGCTGACGGGGGGCAACCAGCGCCTGTCCGTCATGTCGATCAGCGTCCTCTTCGTCGTGGGCGCCCTTCTGCTCCAGCGTGTCCAGGATCCGAGGGTGGTCGCAGCGGGTTGATTCAGCTGCCCGGGGCCGGACCGAATTGAGCGGCATGCAACTCCGCGAAGGCGCCACCCCTGGCCACGAGGTCGTCCCATCCACCGGCCTCGACGAGCCGGCCGCCGCGTAGCACCAGGATCTGATCGGCACCGCGGATCGTGGATAGACGGTGCGCGATCATGATCAGTGTCCTTCCGTCCGCCCGTTCCATGATGGCCTGGGCCACGCGCTGCTCGATCACGCTGTCGAGCGCCGAGGTGGCTTCGTCGAGGATCAGGATGTCGGGATCGCGGAGGAGGGCCCGTGCGAGCGCGACCCGCTGGCGCTGGCCTCCCGAGAGCTGGACGCCCCGGTCTCCGATCTCGGTGTCGAGCCCTTCGCGCAGCCCTTCGGCGAACTCCCGCAACTCGACCGCCGCGAGCGCTTCGAGCAGGGTTTGATCGTCGGGGACCTCGTCCAGCCCGAAGGCGAGGTTGTCCCGGAGGCGGCGGTTGAGGAGCCAGACGTCCTGGGAGACGATCGCCATCCGCGCGTGCAGCGTGGGGAGGGCGAAGTCCCGGATGTCGACCCCGTCCAGCAGGATCGTTCCCGGAGGACAGTCGTAGAAGCGCGCGATCAGGTCGACGAGGGTCGTCTTGCCCGCTCCGGTCGGGCCGACGATGGCGGTGACGCCGCCGGCCGGAATGCGGGCCCGGATGTCCTTCAGCGTGTCGACGCCGTCCTGGTACTGGAAGTCGACCCCGTCGAGTTCGATCGCATCCTCGAGCCGCTCGAAGGGGCGGGACCCCGAGGGTACGACGAACTTGCCCTCGTCCGAGAAGAGCCCGGCCACGGCGTCGAGTCGCGGAATCTCCTGCGAGACCTGGAGGGAGAACTGGCTGAAGTACTTGTAGTCCCTCAGGGCCTGCTGCAGCACGATGAGGAAGGCCCCGAAGGGAGCCAGGTCACCGGGATTGAAGTCCCCCTGGATGACGATCACGACCGACTGGACGAGCATCATCGTGATGAGGATGACGACCTCCTCGACCGGGTAACGCAGGCCGAGGACGGTGTCGCGCCGGATGGCGAGCGCCTCCGCCTCTCCCAGCGCCTCGGCGTACGCCGCCGACGCCTTCGCCTCCTGGGAGTACGCCTTCACCAGCGGGATCGACCCCAGGATGTCGAGCATTCGACTCCGGATGTCCCGATCGACGTCGACGGCCTGACGGGCGATCCGTTCCACTTCCCGGTTCACCGCGTGCATGAACCAGTTCACGAAAGGGAGGGAGAGGATGAAGGCGATCGAGAGCGGAACCGAGAGACCGATCATGACCCCGGCCTTCACCAGGAGCCCGACCCCGTTTCGAAGGAGTTCCTCGAGGGCCACCAGCAGGGAGAGCACGGAGCTGGACCAGCCGATCTCCGCGTCGACTCGTCCCACGGCGTTGCGATCGAAGTACATCCGGCCGAAACGAAGGACGCGGCCGAACGTCTCCTCCCCCACGAGGACCCGGTACCGCTCGTTGCGGCGCACGACGTAGAGCTTCGTGCCGTACTCGATGGCCAGCTTCACGATCCGGGCGCCGATGATCAGGCCGACGACGATCACGACGAGGTACGTGTCCCGCCGGGAGATGTCGGTCACCGAGTCGGGCACGAGGCCGAGCACCCATCCGAACCACTGCGACTCGGAGAGGAAGTCGAAGGAGCTGGCCGAGATCGATTTGGAGAGCGGGATCAGGAGGCTGAAGGACGCCCCCTCGAACACACCTGCCAGCAGGATCAGCGCCACTGGGATCCCGATGTGGCGCGGGCGTGCGCCGACCACCCGCCAATAGTGGCGGAGGATCCCCTTCCAGGAGATTTCGATCGGTGGTTTCTGCGGCGAGCTCATCGGGTCAAAGGTAGCGATGCGGCCCCTCTCCGTCGGTAGCGGCGTGCGGTCCCGCGGGCGAGGTTGGTGCGACTCATCCCGTGTCCCGTGGAGCCGATCATGACGCTGCGCCGCCCCTTCCTCATCGCTCTTCTCACGGTCATCACCGCCGGCTGTACGATCGAGGAGCGAACCGATCGGGCCGCTCGACCCGACGCGGCACCCCGCCGTCAGGTGATCCAGCCGGAGGGTGTGGCCCGGTTGCCGGTATTCTCGTCGGCCATCCGCAGCGGCGATTTCATCTTCCTCTCGGGCGCTCTCGGCGCGCTGCCGAACGTGACCCCGCCGCAGGTCATCGAAGGAGGGATCGAGCCCGAGACCAGGCAGACGATGGAGAACATCCGCGAGGTCCTCGCGGCTGCCGGGGCAACCTTCGAAGACCTCATCAAGTGCACCGTGTACCTGGCCGACATCGAGGACTATGCGGCCATGAACACCGTGTACGTCGAATACTTCCCGGAGGCGCCACCCGCCCGCGCCGCTCTGGCCGGGAGTGGCCTCGCGCTCGGGGCACTCGTCGAGATCGACTGCATTGCCGCCGTGCCGGCGGGTGGGTGAGGAACCTGTCGCACCCCGGGTGGTGTTGATAAGCTAGAAAGCGAGGGTTCAGCGCCGGCTCATGCGCTCGCTGGACTCGATGGGATGGGTTGACGACGACGATTGCCGCTGGCGGGTACCGATGTTTACACGCTGCCTCTTCTGCCATGGATCGTTCCCGGAGAACGGTCAGCTCGCGCGTATGCCGCATGGTAGGAAAATCGCCTTCGACCCCGTGGAGGGGAGGCTGTGGGCAGTCTGCGAACGGTG
>JAUIKL010000108.1 GCA_030430625.1 Gemmatimonadota bacterium | reverse complement strand
TCCGCCTCGTACAACCGACGGGCGGACGGGAGGCCGTGGACCGTGAAGAGGATCATCTTCCGGTACCCGAAGTGACGGGCCTGGCCGACGCACTCCGAAACGAGCCGGGCGCCGATGCCCAGGCCCCTGGCCCAGGGTTCGACGAAGAGAAGCCGGAGTTGCCCGATCGTCTTCGAGTGCCGCACGAGCGCGATCGCCCCCGCGCGACGACCGTCGACCTCGGCGATCCATGTCCGCTCGCACGTCGGGTCGAAGTCCCGACCCAGGCGCCCGACGATGTCGGCCACGAAGGCTTCGAAGGTCGTGTCCCACCCATGGCTGGCGTGGTAGAGCCGACCGTGCCGCTCGACGATCCAACCGAGGTCTCCGACCTCGTGACCCCGGTAGGTCACGGTGGGCTTCCGGTCCACATCGTCGCTGAGCGCGTCCTCGATGCGCCGCATGGCGTCGACCAGTTCACGCCGGCCGTCGGCGTCGAGTCCCGAGACGACGTCGGCGATCCTCCGTTCGGACGCCGCATCGAGCTGCTTCAGGACCCCTCTACCTTTCGACGTCAGTCCCAACACGAAACGCCGTCCGTCCGCCGGAGACCGTTCGCGTTGCACGATTCCGGCACTGCGGAATCGCTTCAGGACCCGACTCACGTATCCCGGGTCGAGGCCGAGGCTCGACGCGATTTCGGACGCCGTCGGACCGTCTCCGTGGGCGATCTCGTACAGGAGGCGCGCCTCGGACAGACTCCACAACGAGTCCAGGAAGGCGCCGGAAACGGCGCCGATTCGTTGCGTATAGAAGCGGTTGAAGCTTCGGATCGCTGCGATGTCTCGGGTCGGTATCGCCATGATGGATGACATCCTACAACGATACCGTTGACTCAGGCAACGACCGGTCCATTGGGTGGCCGGGCTGACCTCGGCGGCCGGGATCCGACTCGAGCCGCCGTCCTACGAGTCGAGCGGTCTGCCTACGGTCCGTCGAGCGGCCGGTAGTTCACACCCAGTGCGTCGAGTCGGCGCGTATGCCAGTCGAGTCGCCGCAGAAAGTCGTCGTAGTCCTTCCGCTCGGCGGGAGACCAGGTGAGCTCGGCGAGCGCGAACATGCGCGGGAAGAGCATGTACTCGATGTGCTCGCCCGTCTTCATGTACTCCGTCCAGACGTTGGCCTGGGCCCCGATGATGTTCACCGCGTCCGTCTCGCGGAGCTGGGACGGGACGGGCTCGTACGCGTAGACCGTGTCGAGTGGGAGGAAGCCGCCGATGGCGAAGGGCTCGGTCCCCCGATCCTCCGACTGGTAGTAGTCGAAGTAGAGGTGGCTGTACGGGGTCATCACGACCTCGTTGCCACGACGCGACGCCTCGATTCCACCGATCGTGCCGCGCCACGACATGACCGTCGCAGTGGGTGCGACACCCCCTTCGAGGATCTCGTCCCAGCCGATCATCGTCTTCCCGTTCGCGTTCAGGAAGCGCTCGATTCGGCGCATGAAGTATCCCTGGACCTGCTCGACCTCGTTGATGCCCTCGCGCTGCATCAGGTCCCGGACGTAGTCGCTCTCCTCCCACCGCGTCTTCGGGGCTTCGTCCCCGCCGACGTGCACGTACGGCCCGGGAAAGAGCTCGATCACCTCGGAAAGCACGGTCTCGAGGAAGGCGAAGGTCTCCTCGTACGGGCAGAAGATGTCTTCGAACACGCCCCACGTCTGCGCGACTTCGAACGGTCCGGGTGTGCAGGCGAACTCGGGGTAGGCCGCCAGCGCGGCCTGCGCGTGCCCCGGCATCTCGATCTCGGGCACGACGGTGATGAAGCGGTCCGCCGCGTACTCGACGATCTCGCGGACTTCGTCCTTCGTGTAGAAGCCGCCGTGCCGCTCACCGTCCCCGTCGAATTCCTCGGATCCGTGCCCAATCTGCGTCTGCTCCCGCCAGGCGCCCACCTCGGTGAGTCGGGGGTAGGCGTCGATCTCGATGCGCCATCCCTGGTCCTCGGTGAGGTGCCAGTGGAAGTGGTTGATCTTGTAGCGCGCGAGATGGTCGAGGTACCGCTTCACGAAGTCCGGCCCCTGGAAGTGCCGGGCGACGTCGAGGTGCATGCCGCGGTACCGGAAGCGAGGCGCATCATCGATCGACGCTGCCTGGACCGACAACGTGCCCCCCGTGACCTCGGCGTCGGACGCCATGAGCTGGCTGAGCGTCTGAAGCCCGTAGAAGACACCGGCGTGATCGGCGCCACGGATGTCGATCCCGTTGGCGGTGACGTCGAGGCGGTAGCTCTCCGGCTCTCCCGATCCGTCGACGGAGAGGCGGATCGAACCGGCCTCGTCGATCGCGAGCGGGAGCCCCTGAGCCCGATAGGGAGCGGCCCACACCTCGAGCGTGCGCACGAGGGTGGCATCGGCGTCGTCGAGCGCCACGGTCGTTTCTGAGCCCAGCTCGAAGCTCCCCGCGCCCATCTCGACCTCTCGCGGCACCGGGACGATATCGTGCTCGGGTAGCGCGGGGGAGGTGCACGAAACGAGCGTCGTAGCGACCATGAGTCCGATGACCGGAAGTCGTGGATTCATCTTGCTTCCTGTGTCAATACACGCGTCTGGGTGAACTGCCGGTGCCCATCCTTCGACTTGTGGTAGCCGAAGCCACTCTCGCGCGCTCCGACCCAGGGTGTGCCGGGCACGCCACCGGCCGATCGGTTGATCCCGATCATGCCAGCAGTGAGTCGGCGGGCCACTCCCTCGGTGCGCTCGTTGGCGCCCCCGAAGACGACCGCCCCGAGGCCGAAGACGGTGTCGTTGGCCAGCGTGACGGCCTCGTCGGCGTCAGCGACCCGCGTCACACAGGCCACGGGACCGAAGGTCTCGGACGACCCGATGTCCATCTGACTCGTCACACCGCTCAGCACCGTAGGCGTGACAAAGTTGTCCCGGTGTCCCTCGTGACCGACCAGGACCTTGGCCCCGTCGGCCACGGCCGCATCGACTTGGCGGAGGACGTGGTCCCGCTGACCTGCATTGACCATCGGCCCCACGTCGGCGCCCTCCAGTCCGTTCCCGACGGTCATCGCCGACGCCAGATCCGTGAGGGCGGCCTCGAAGTCGTCCGCCACAGAGTCCATCACGAAGATGCGCTCGGTCGAGACGCAGACCTGACCGCAGTTCCTGAACGAGTTGAACGCCGCGAACTTCGCCGCCTTCGCAAGGTCGGCGTCCTCGAGGACGATCATCGGGTCCTTCCCGCCGAGTTCGAGCACGACACGCTTCAGCGTGCCGCTGGCTTCCCTCATGATGTGCTTGCCGACCTCGCGGGAGCCGGTGAAGGCGATCATGTCGACGTCGGACTGTACCAATGCCTTACCCTGATCGTCGGCGCCGTGGACCACGGTCAGCACGCCCTCCGGCAGCACCTCGTTGAGCGCATCGGCGTAGGCCTGGCCGCAGAGCGGAGTCTCTTCGGAGGGCTTCAGTACGACCGTATTTCCGGCGATCAGCGACGGGATGACGAGCCAGTTGGGCATCGACATCGGGAAATTCCAGGGCGTGATGGCTCCGACGACGCCCAGCGGGTCGTGGTAGACGGTGGACCGATACCCGCCGGATTCCATCACGTCGGGACGGAGGGCTTCGACGATCTCGTCCACCTCCCGCTCCAGCCCGCTCCCGAGGCCGCGCGCCTCGGCGGTCGACTCCTTGAGCGGTTTGCCCTGCTCACGGGTCATGAGCTCGGCGTGCGCCTCGACCCGGTCCGTGAAGATCGGTGCGGCGCGCTTCAGTACCTCCGCGCGGCCGTCGAGGCCCAGTGCGTCCCAGGCAGGTTGGGCGGCGCGGGCTCGGTCGACGGCCGCCTGGACGTCATCGGCGGGTGTGATCGGGACTTCGCCGACGACCTCGCCGGTGGCCGGGTTCACGGACGGAAGGCAGGACATGAGGGCTCCTCGGCTCGCTCGCGGGCCGTGATTCGTTCAGCTTGGAGGCGAATGATGCCGAGGGCCGAACGAGGGGGGCAAGGTGAGTGACACTCATGAGGATCGGGTGGCGGCAGCGATCGCCACCGGTGATGTCGCTGGCCTCGAAGCACTCCTGGCCTCGGACCCCGAGGCGCTCGAGCGCCGACGCGCCGACGGGACCACACTGCTCCACCAGGCCGCGCACGCCGGCCAGATCGGTGTGATCGACCTCTTGCTCGATGCCGGCCTCGACCCCGAGATCGAGAGTGAGTGGGGCCACACCGCCTTCGAGTGGGCGGCCAACATGAGCCAGCGGGAAGCGGCGCTCCACCTGCGTTCCCGAGGTGCAGGTCGAGCCGACCTGTGGCTCGCCGCGGCTCTGGGTCTGCTCGACGAGGTGGAGTCGTACTTCGACGATGGGCGCCTCCGAGCCGGGGCCGGACGGTCCCCCCGCTCCGGCGCTCGACTCGACGGCTGGCCGGAGGACGGGGCGTTTCGTTCGGGCGACGCCGTCTCGGACGCCCTCTACATCGCGTGCCGGAATGGCCACCTCCAGGTGGCGCGCTTCCTTCGGGCCCGGGGTGCCGACGTGGGAGCCGTGGGCTACTTCGGAGCCAGGGCGATTCACTGGGCTGCCGGCGGCGGTCATGGGGAGGTCGTCGACTGGCTGATCGCCGAGGGGGCCGATCCGGACGAACGGGATCCCAAGTTCGGGGGTACCGCCGCGGGCTGGGCCCGGGAATTCGGTCACGCGGCGTTGGCCGAACGACTGGAGGATCGGATCGGCCCGGGCCGGGACGACGACCACGAAGGAGAGGTGTGATGGCAGGGCCACTGCAACTGAGGGTCGGGGACACCGCGACGCGATCCCTGGAGGTCACCCGGGCGCGGGTGGACGCGTACGCCGAGATCACCGGCGACCGGAACCCGCTCCACTTCGACGAGGCCTTCGCGGCCGCCACGCCTTTCGGGAAACTCGTGGCGCACGGCGGCATCACGACGGGGATCCTCCACGCGCTGGTGGCCGAGGACATGCCGGGGCCCGGGACCGTGTTCATGAGCCAGGACTGGAAGTTCACGGCCCCCGTCTTCATTGGGGACACGATCACCGCGACCGCCCACGTGACCCGTGTCCACGAGTCGAAGCCTTGTCTGCTCGATCGACGTCCGTGTCACCCGATCGGACGGTGAGGTCGTGCTCGAGGGCAGTGCGTGGTGCTACCGCTTCGTGGCGGGTCCTACGGGAGGTACGTCATGAAGCGGCGCCTCGGGGCCACCGTAAGGGGCTTGGCCGCGGCCGGCGCACAACTCGTCGGCCTCACTCCCATCGGACTCGCTCTCATCACGAGCGCCGTCATGGGGTGCGCCTTCGTCGCAGCCACCCCCTCGGACGCCGCCGCCCAGGGCACGCTCAGGGTGGCCGTCTACAACGTGAAGCACGGTCTCGGGATGGACGACCGGATCGACCTCGAACGCATCGCGGATGTGCTTCGTCCGCTCGATGCCGACGTCATCACACTCCAGGAGGTCGATCGCGGCGTCGACCGGACCGCCGGTGTCGACCAGGCGGAGCGACTGGGCGAACTGCTCGGAATGTCAGCGTATTTCGGCGACTTCATGCCATATCAGAACGGTGATTATGGAATGGCCGTTCTTAGCCGAACTCCGGTATCCCATGTCGAGAATCATCGCTTGCCGGACGGAGACGAACCGCGCACGGCCCTCGAGGTCGTCGTCCACGTCGGCGACGCCGGGGAGGCGGTGTCGGTCGTCGGCATCCACCTCTACCGCACTCCGGAAGAACGGCGGGCCCAGGCCATCGCGCTCTCCGAGGCGTCGGCCGACCGGCCGCACCCCGTCGTCCTGGCAGGGGACTTCAATTCGGTGCGGGGAGATGTCGCCTATCGGGCTCTCGAGGACGCGGACTGGTTCGTCGTCGACAAGTCCGGTCCCGTCGACACCTTCCCGTCCGACGCACCCGAACGGGAGATCGACTACGTCATGCTCCGACCCGCGGAGAGGTTCGAGGTCGTCGAGCACCGTGTCATCGACGAGCGGGTGGCGTCGGATCACCGACCTCTGCTGGCGGTCCTGAGGATCTGGTAGTCGGGGCCGTCCGAGCAGGACGGTCGCAACCCGAAAGACACGCGTCCCCGGAACCTCGTGTGCAACTCCCCCTCGTCTCGGGCGTCGTACTCGATGAGCAAGATGGTCGACGCGACAACCATCCGAGGAGACGTCATGCGTGGTGCTTCATCCGTACCGGTCCTTCTCGTCCTGGTCCTGTCCGTGGCCGGCTGCGGGGACGGTGTCACCGACCCGATGCAGATGGAGGAGGAAGAGGAGGACTCCCGCGAGATCCTGACCAATCCCTCCTTCGCCACCGACATCAACGAGATGATCCAACGCCAGGGCTGTTCCGCGGGTGCCTGTCACGGAGGCGGAGCAGGTGGGATGACGTTGACCGCGAACGCCGCGGACAACTACGCCGCCTGGGTCGGGGTGCAGGCCGACTCCGAGGACTTTCTGCGCGTGGAGCCCGGCAACCCGGACGACAGCTACGTCGTCATCAAGGTCGAGGGGCGGCAGACCGTCGGCCTGAGGATGCCGCGCGGGGGCTCGGCCCTCGACAACATCGATCTCACCAATCTCCGCAACTGGATCAGCAACGGAGCGCCGAACAACTGATGACACAGCACAGACGATCGACCGAGTCACGCGTGCGGGTGTTCGCCGCCGCGGGTGCGTTGGCCTTCCTCACCACGGTTCCGGCCGGTGCACAGGAGGTGTTCCGCTCGATCCAGTCGGCCAACCTCCCGACGACGGAAACCCTCCGCTCGGGCAATTGGATCTTCGAGGTCTCCCACCGCTTCGTGCCCGCGATCGACGACGGGGCCGAGGCGTTGTGGGGTCTGGACGGGCCCGCCATCAGCCGGATCGGGATGGCGTGGGCTCCCGCCGAAGGAGCCCTCGTCGGTTTCCAGCGGACGAATCTCGACGACAACCTCGAGTTCTATGCCAAGAAGCGCTTCATCGGCGGTGACCTCGGTGGCTCACCCTTCGCCGTGGCCGCGATGGGTGGCGTGGCCTGGAACACCGACGTCGTCGAGATCGAGGGGGCCGAGGACAACGAGATGCAGGCGTACGCCCAACTCATCGGCAACGTACTCCTGGCCGACGGGGCACTGGCTTTGGGCGTGGTCCCGAGTTGGGTCCACAACCCCAGGCTGCGGGACGAGGAGGCCTTCGACGCCGTCGCGCTGGGCATCCACGGACAGTGGTACTTCTCGGGCGGCATGAGTCTCCTGGCCGAGTGGGTCTTCAGCGAGGAGATCCAGGGGGCGGTGAACGACTCCGGCACCTTCGGCCTGGCCATCGACACACGCGGACACGCCTTCAAGCTGATCGTCACCAACCAGACGCGGATGCATCCGACCCAATATCTGGCCGGCTCCGCGGCGCCGTTCGACCTCGATCAGCTTCGGCTCGGCTTCAACATCACCCGCCTGCTGCCGTTCTAGCGGGCTGTCAGAGCCCGGTCCCGAAGTACTCGACCAGGGCCAGGTAGAGCGCGCCCGCGATCGCCACGATGGCGGCCATCTTGATCAGCTTCTTCAGGATGGCGTACAGCATCCCCGCCACCATCAGGAGAAGCGGGATCAGGAAGATCGGGTTGGCGAGCAGGTAGTCGACGATTCCGCTGACTTGATCCATCGGGCCCTCGGGGTACGAAGCGCGTGAAGGGTGAAAAGGGCGAAACGGGCCGCCGATGTCCACCGGATGTTCGATCCCTACGATGACCGTCGGGTTGGTGTGCCAACGGTGGGCGGCTCGGGGTCGAGCCCCCCATGTGCCGCATCGACTTGCGTTTAGGGGGTGGATTCCCGATTACGAGTGGTTGGCGCCCGCCGGGATCCAGGGCGAATGACAGCAACGGAGCGGAGTGCACCATCGTGACGCAGACGACCGGCAAGACCTTCTTCGGCCACCCGCGAGGGCTGTCCACGCTCTTCTTCACGGAGATGTGGGAGCGCTTCTCGTACTACGGGATGCGCGCACTCCTCACCCTCTTCATGACGACGGCCACGATCGAGACGAACCCGGGTCTGGGTTTCGACGTGGCGACGGCGGGTGCGATCTACGGGATGTACACCGCCCTGGTCTACATCATGGCGCTGCCCGGTGGTTGGGTCGCCGACAATCTGTGGGGACAGCGGAAGGCCGTGTGGGTCGGAGGTTGGGTCATCGCCGCCGGTCACTTCACCATGGCCATCCCGACCCTACAGACCTTCTTCCTCGGTCTGATCTTCGTCATCTGCGGGACCGGGCTGCTCAAGCCGAACGTGTCGACCATGGTCGGCGATCTGTACCCCGACGGTGGTGTTCGGCGCGACGCGGCGTTCTCGGTCTTCTACATGGGGATCAACCTGGGCGCCTTCCTCGGCCCGATCCTGGCCGGCCAGCTCGGTGAGAACTACCACTGGCACTGGGGCTTCGGGATCGCGGGGATCGGCATGGTCCTGGGTCTCATCCAGTACAAGCTCGGCGCCGAACACCTCGATGGCATCGGAGAGCTGAGGACCGATGCGACCCCGGAGCAGACGGCGGCGCTCGGCCGGAAGTTCTGGGCCGGCTTCGTGGGCGTGGTCGCAGTCGTGGCCGCGTTCGGCTATCTGGTGAGCAACGGCACGATCGACATGACCGTCACCGAGGTCGCGACACGACTCGGCCAGGCGACCCTCGTGATGGTGGCCGGATACTTCATCTATGTATGGACGCTCGGCGGGCACACCGCGGACGAGAACAAGCGGATGGCCGTGATCGCATGGCTCTTCGTGATGATCGCGATCTTCTGGTCGGGCTTCGAGCAAGCCGGCACATCGCTGAACCTCTTCGCCCGAGACCTGACGAACAGGGACATCTTCGGCTTCGAGCTGGCCGCGTCGACCCTGCAGTCGGTCAACGCGATGTTCATCATCCTTCTCGCGCCCCTCTTCGGATCGTTGTGGGTGTGGCTCGAGGGGCGACAGGCGAATCCCTCGATTCCGGTCAAGGCGGGACTCGGACTGCTCGGTCTCGGGGTCGGCTTCTTCGTCCTGGCATGGGGTGCCGCGAACGCGACCCCCGAGAGCCCGGTCTCACCCGCTTGGCTCGTCGTCACCTACTTCTTCCACACCGTCGG
>JAUIKL010000107.1 GCA_030430625.1 Gemmatimonadota bacterium | reverse complement strand
CTACACTCAGGTACCGCTCCCCGCTGTCGCACAGCATGACCACGATCACCAGGCCGGCATTGGCGGGATCGTTGGAGAGCTGAATGGCGGCCGATACGGCGGCCCCGGAGGAAATCCCGACGAGGACGCCTTCCTTCTGGCTCAACGCCCGGCAGGTTCGAAAGGCTTCTTCTTCGGACACCAACATGATCTCATCGATCAGTTCCCGGCCCTCCTTCACGATTCCCGGGAGAAAGCCGGGGGCGGTACCCATCATCCGGTGCGGAGCAAAGCGCCCTTCGGAAACAAAGGGCGCTTCCTTCGGTTCGACACCGACGACACGGACCGAGGGCTTCATCGCCTTCAGACTCCGAGACACGCCGGTCAGCGTTCCCCCTGTGCCGAGAGGAGCGACGAAGATATCCACACGTCCTTCCGTGTCCCTCCAGATCTCCGGCCCGGTGGTCTCGAGATGGGCTTTGGGGTTGTCCAGGTTGTCGTGCTGGCCCACGTAGAAGGAGCCGGGCGTCTGCGCGTGAATCTCCATGGCTTTGGCCTTCGCGGCCTTCGTGCCCCCCTCTTTCGGGGTGAGGTTCACCTCGGCGCCCAAGGCCTTCAGGACACGCCGCCGTTCGACACTCTGCATCTCCGACATGCATAGAATCACGCGGTAGCCGCGCATCCGGCCGATGTAGGCGAGCGCCATTCCGGTATTGCCGGAGGTGGCTTCGACGAGGGTGTCACCGGGAGCGATATCGCCTCGCTTCTCGGCTTCGAGGATCATGGAAAGAACCGGGCGATCCTTGATCGCAACGGGGTTCATGAACTCGCACTTCCCCAGGATCCGGGCCTCGCCGCCTGAGTTTATCCGGTCGAGCGCCAGAAGAGGGGTGTTGCCGACAAGATCGACGATGGAGGAGGCGTACTTCATGGTCACTGCCGTCATGGGTGGTCTTCGGCCTGGAGGTGATCCTCACTCGTATCGAAGAGCCTCGATCGGGTCCAACGCCGCCGCGCGTCTCGCGGGGTACAGGCCGAAGAATACGCCCACGACGCCCGCAAAACCCAGAGCGAGGATGACGGTGGGTACGGACACGGCGGTGCTCCACCCGGTGAAGCTCGCGATCGCTTGACTGCTGGCGTAGCCGATGGCCACTCCGGTCAGGCCGCCGCCGAGGCTCATGACGACGCTCTCGACGAGGAACTGCTTCATGACGTCCGACCCGTAGGCGCCGAGCGCCAGTCTGAGTCCGATCTCACGGGTCCGCTCCGTGACCGAGACCAGCATGATGTTCATGATGCCGATGCCCCCAACGAGCAGCGAGATGCTGGCGATCGCGGCGAGAAGCAGGGTCATCACCTGGGTCGTTTCCTGGGCGGCATCGGCCAGCTCACCCTGGTCCCGTACGGTGAAGTCGTCGGCCTCGTTCGGAGCCAGCCCGTGCGAGTCGCGGAGGATCGCCTGGATCTCCGCCTGAGCCGCCGGAACGTCTTCCGACGAGTAGGCGCTGGCCAGGATCTGGCTCACGAACTGCCGGCCCGCGAGTCGATTCTGAACGGTGGTGTAGGGGACGAGGATCACGTCGTCCTGGTCGCTCCCCTCGGCGGTCTGTCCCTTGGTTTCGAGCACGCCGACGATGGTGAGCGGCACATCTCTGAGGCGGAGCTGCTGACCCACGGCGTCACCGTCGGGAAACAGGTTCTCCGCGACGGTGCTTCCGAGCACGACCTCCCGACGGATCGTGCGAACGTCCGTCTCGTCGAAGAACTCTCCCTGAACGACGTCCCAGTCCCGGATCGTCTGGTAGTCGACGGCCACACCGTAGATCGGGGCGCGCCAGTTGCCCGTGCCTCCCACGGCCTGAGCGAAGGTCGAGATCACGGGGGAAACACCGGAGAGCAGGAAGCTTTGTGAGGCCAGCATCTCCGCGTCCTCGACCGTCAGACCCGATCCGCTCTGGCCCCCGAGGCTGACGCCGCCGCTGGCGGTCGAACCGGGTGTGACCACCAGCATATTCGTGCCGAGGTTCTGGATCTGCCGCTCGATCTGTCCCTGGGCGCCAGCCCCGATGGCGACCATGACGATCACTGCGCTCACACCGATGATGATGCCGAGCATGGTCAGCACGGTCCGCATCTTGTTCTTCACGATGCTCGCACCTGCGACGCTGATGAGGTTCCCGAGCGTCATGGCGCACCCACCGGCTCGAGGCTCCGTCGCTCCAGCAAGTCCGTGGCTGCGTCCCCCCGCTCCGCGACCGGGTGGTCGTGGATGATCCTCCCGTCACGAAGCTCGACGATGCGCTGCGTGTAGTGCGAGATCTCGGGCTCGTGTGTCACGATCAACAGGGTCACGCCCTCGGCGTTGAGTTCCTGGAAGAGCGCCATGATCTCCATGGTGGTTTCGGTGTCGAGGTTCCCGGTCGGCTCGTCCGCCAGCACGAGGCTCGGCTTGGTCACGAGGGCCCTGGCGATCGCCACGCGCTGCTGCTGCCCGCCCGACAGCTCGCTCGGGTCGTGGTCCATCCGCTCGGCCAAACCAACGCGTTCGAGCGCGGCGGCGGCCAAGGCCTTGGTGTCCATGTCCCGGCCTGAGCGGTCGTAGAGGAGCGGGAGCTCGACGTTCTCGAGGGCGCTGGTCCGCGGCAGGAGGTTGAAGCCCTGGAAGACGAAGCCGAGTCTCTGGTTGCGGATGTCGGCGAGCTGGTTCTTGTTCAGCCCTTCCACACTGACCCCGTCCAGGACGTAGGAGCCGGCGGTCGAGCGATCCAAGCAGCCGAGGATGTTCATCAAGGTCGACTTGCCGGAGCCGGACGTCCCCATCACCGCGAGCATCTCTCCACGCTCGACCGTGAGGTCGACGCCTCTCAGCGCTCGCACCTCGGTGCCCCCCATCTCGAAGACGCGCTCGAGCCCACGCGCCGCGATGACCGGAGCGCCGAGCGGAGCCTGCCGCGACATCAGAAGCCCCCTGGGCGTCGGCCGCCGGGGCCCGCGGTCTGCTGCTGCGACTGGAAAGGGTTCTCGGCGGCGGCCTCGGTGGACGAGGTGGTGACTGCTGCGATCACCTGCAGGCCCGCCCGAACATCGTCCGGGGGGTCGAGCACCACAGTCTGCGCGCCATCGCTCAGTCCGGTGCGCACCCGTGCGACCCTGAGTCGACCGTCGTCGCCGATGTACCAGAGCGTGCTCGCGGTCGAGCCCTCGGCGCGCTCCGG
The DNA here is from genome assembly GCA_030430625.1 of Gemmatimonadota bacterium. Classification (GTDB taxonomy): domain Bacteria; phylum Gemmatimonadota; class Gemmatimonadetes; order Longimicrobiales; family Gaopeijiaceae; genus UBA2589. Next base: position 5,947 of record JAUIKL010000107.1, on the reverse strand, counting down.
CTCCGCTGCCGCGCCCCTGTCGGATCCGCTTTGCGCGGTAGCGGGGCGATCCCTCGGAGTGTCGGCCGAACGGACGACGGCTTCCTGCATCTCCGTCGTCGCGCGGAAGCGAAGTGCGGTGTTCGGCACCGCCAGCACGTCCTCCGCGCGTTCGAGCACGATGTCGAGCGTGGCGGTCATGCCCGGAAGGAGGGAGCCGTCCTCGTTCTCGACTGCCACCACGACGCTGTAGGTGACCACGTTCTCCTGAGTCGACGCCTCGAGGCGCACCTGCCGCACGACCCCCTCGAACGTGCGGTCCGGATAGGCCTGCACGCTGAAGTGGACAGGCTGACCCTCCTCGATCTGGCCGATGTCGCTTTCGTCGACCGATGCGAGGATCTCCATCTGAGCCAGGTCGTGCGCGAGCACGAAGAGCACCGGGGCCGACAGGCTGGCGGCCACGGTCTGGCCGACTTCGACGGCCCGCGCGATGACCACACCGGCAATGGGGGCTCGGATCTCCGAGTACTGCAGGTTCCGCTCAGCGCGCTCGAGTCCGATCTCGGCCGCCTCGTGGTCCGCCTCGGCCAGAGCATGCTGATACTGTGCTGCTTCGTACTCGGTTTGACTGAGCACCTGGGACGCGTAGAGCTCCTCCGCGCGTTCGAGTGCTCTTGTAGCCTGGTCGAGATCTGCCTGATTGCGGGCCAGATTGACCTGGGCAGAACGAACCTCCTGCTCCAGGATCGTCGGGTCGATGCGGGCCAGGAGTTGGCCTTCCTCGACTCGGTCGTTGAAGTCGACATAGAGCTCGGCGATCTGCCCTGAGACCTGGGTGCCCACCTCCACGGTCTCCGTGGCCTGGACGTTCCCGGTGGCCGTGACCGTCGACTCGACGGCGCTCCGAGTGACCTCGACGAATCGGTACGAAGTCGTGGGGGTGTTGGCGCGCATGGTCACGGCCCAGGCCCCGATGGCCAGTACCCCCACGGCCGCGCCCACCCAGATGTTCCGGCGCTTCATGTTATCTATTCCTCCAGGTGGAACCCCACCCGATTGCTCGATCGTCGTTCTGGGCGTTAGATGGCTGGGAGGGGCAGACGTTAAGGCAGCGTGTCGCGTGTCCCCGGGGTGGATACCTTCCCTTGTCCCCCGCCATCGCGGATCGACCTCGGACGCTTCTCCCCCATGAACCCGACCCGTGCCGACGGAAGGGTGCGCCTTCTGTCGACGAAGCTGCGCGCCCCGACGCACCACGTTGTCCGAGTCCGACGCGCGCGCCTCCTGAGCGCTCTCGACGAGGGCGCCGAGAGAGGGACGACCCTGATCTGCGCCCCGGCCGGCTTCGGCAAGACCACGCTGGTGGCAGACTGGCTTCACCGTCACGACAGGCGGGCGGCCTGGGTCTCCTTGGATTCGGGCGACAGCGATCCGGTGCTCTTCTGGTCGTACGTAGCTGCGGCTTGCCAGGAAGTGGAGCCGACCCTCGGGCTCGACGCCGCTGCGGTCCTCGCCTCGGGCCGGCCGTCGGCGGACCGGGAGGCGCTCCTTTCGCTGCTCAACGACATCGCGTCGGTGGACCTTCCGGTGACCCTCGTCCTCGACGATTACCACCTGGTAGACAGTGCGGAGGTGCACGAAGGGATGGCCGTCCTGGCCGAGCGCCGGCCCGCCAACCTGCACCTGGTCGTCGTCTCCAGGACACAGCCTGCGTTTCCGCTGAGCCGGCTGCGGGCTCAAGGACGCCTCTCGGACGTCACGCACGAAGACCTTCGCTTTACCGTCGACGAGGCGGCTGCTTTCCTTCGGGACGTGATGGGGCTGGATATGGCGCCCTCCACCATCGCGAAGTTGGAGGGTCGCACGGAGGGCTGGGTCGCAGGGCTTCAGCTGGCCGCTCTCTCGATACGAGGTTCCGGGAACCGGGAGTCCGTCGTCGACGCGTTGTCGGGCGGACACCGCCACATTGCCGACTTCCTGGCCGAGGAGGTGCTCCGCCAGCAGCCGCCCCGGGTGGCGACGTTCCTGCTGCAGGTGTCCGTCCTCGACCGCATGTGCGGGTCCCTGTGCAACGCGGTCACCGGGCGGAGTGACGGCCATGAGCTGCTGAGGGAGCTGGCCCGCAGCGACCTGTTCCTGATCGGTCTGGACGAGCGCCAGGAATGGTACCGTTTCCACCACCTCTTCGGTGAGTTCCTCCGCGCCCGTCTCGACGAGCGGGGAGACGAGGACGGCCGGTCCCTGCACGACCGGGCCAGTCGTTGGTTCGAGGCCGAGGGGTACGGGGAGATGGCCGTGGCTCACGCCCTCAGGGCCAGTGACGACCGGCGGGCGGCGGACCTGATCGAGCGCAACTGGCGGACCCTGGATCGGCGACACCAGTCCGGGACGTGGCGGCGCTGGGCCGAGGCGCTTCCGCGCGACGTGCTGGAAGCACGACCCGTACTGACCATGGGGTACGGATGGGCCCTTCTCGATGCGGGGGAGATCGACGACGGAGAAGTCTTCCTGGACCGTGCGGCCGCCTGGCTGAGTCATCCCTCCAAGGAGATGGTGGTGGCCGACGAGGCCGAGTTCGCGGCGTTGCCGGGCACGCTGGCCGCCGGCCGTGCGTATGTGGCCCAGGCACGGGGGGACATGGCCGCGACCGAGCGGCACGCCAGGGAGGCGCTCGAGCTGATCCCGGAAGACGATCCCTTCTATCGGGGCATCCCGGGGGTCACCGTGGCTTTGGCGCAGTGGTCGCGCGGCCTCCTGCCCGACGCTGAGGACTCGTTTCAGGAGGCCGTGCGGAGCTTCCGGGCCGCGGGCAACGGCCTGTTCACCACCATGGCCCTCTTCGCGCTGGCCGAGCTCCAGAGGCTCCAGGGACGGCTCGGCAGAGCCGAGATCACCTACCGTCGAGCTTTGCGCTCTCGAGACGCCCGCGGGGTGCAGCGCGCCCGCATACACCGCGGCCTGGGCCAGCTCCTCCTGGAACGGGGCTCCGTGGCGGACGCCGAGGCCGAGCTGGAAGAGAGCCGACGCCATGGCGGCGCAGAGACCGACCACCGGCTCCTCCTGGCTCTGGCCGACCTGCACCAGGTCAAGGGAAGTCCGGAGCAGGTCGAGGCGTGCCTCGGCGAGGCGGCGGAGCGTTTCACGCCTCAACTCATCCCCGAATCCCGTTCCGTCTCGGGGCGCCGAGCGCGATGGGCGGTGGAGCAGGGACGATACGAGGAGGTGGAGGAGTGGATCGACAGCGCAGCGGATGGGGCGAGCGGTCCGCAGAGCCTGTCGGCCCTCTACGACCTCATGACGCGCGCCCGCCTCCGCGTGGCCCGGCTCGAGGGCGGCCGGGAATCCGCGCACGAGGTGGAGTCTCTCCTGGAGCGAGTCCAGGACGCGGCAGAGCGAACCGGGAGCCTCGGCTCGGTCATCGAAGTCCTCCTCCTGAAGCTGCGGATGGCAGCGGCGATCGGTGAAGAGGAGCGGGCGCGCGAGCTCATGGACCAGGCCCTCGATCTGGCCCGGCCGGAGGGTATCGTCCTCGTCTTCCTTCGGGACCGACGCGCGCTCGGCGAGTGGTTCCGCAACGCGGCACTCCGGCATCCGGAGTGTGCCCTTGCACGGCGACTGAGCGCGGCCTGCACCGGACCCGCCCCGGTCCAGCCGGAGGCGGAGGGGGCGCAGCAGCCGGCCAGCCCGCTCACACCCCGCGAGGTGGACATCCTGCGGCTGATCGCGGCCGGGCTGACCAACAAGGAAATCGCTCGCCAGTGCTTCATCAGTGTCTCCACGGTGAAGCGCCACACGGCCAACGTCTACCTCAAGCTCGACGTCTCCAACCGGACGAGGGCGGCGGCCCGCGCCGACGAGTTGGGCCTCCTCTGATTCCCGGCACCTCGCCGGGCCCCTGGCCCGGGGTGCACCTTCGACTGCACCCCCGAATACACCTTTTGGCCGATTCGGGGCATCGGGGGCTCGGGTAGCTTCGCACAACATTCACGTTCGTATACGAGGCTACCACTCATGAATACATTCGCATCCGGCTCCCTCACGCGCCTGGCTCTGGCGGCGTGCCTCTGCATTCCCTCGGCAGCCGCAGCGCAGAGCACCGACTTCACGGCGGGACTCGATCCGTCGAACACGCGGGGCTTCTTCCTGCACGTTCGGGGCGGCGGCTACGGCGTGGGTTTCGAGGACGACCGGGACGGCACCGGCAGCGGAATGGGCCTGCGCATGGGGTACGGCATTTCGGAGAGGGTCACGCTGTTCGCGGGAATGGATGGAGGCGAGATCGGCAACGGGGACGGGTTCGTAGGCCTGCCTCAGGAGGACGGCTACGGGCTGCTGTACCTGGACGCGGGCGCCCGATTCCATTTCCGGACGGATCGGCGCCTGGTTCCGTTCGTCGAGGCCGGTGCCAACGTGGTCGGCGTCTGGTTCGACAACGAGCAGAACGAGGAGGCGCAGTACGGAGGCCTGGGCGCGTCCATCGGCGGGGGCCTCCTCTACTTCATCACCCCGCAGGTGGGGCTGGAAGGTTCCGCTCTGTTCAACGCGGGCGGCCTCATGAGCTCGGAGATCGGGGGCGTGGATCGGGACGAAGACATCGCGCTGGCCGGTGTGCGCCTTCAGGTGGGCCTCTCCGTCTATCCCAACCGCTGAAGCGGCATGGCGATGATGACGGCAACCGTCCGGGTGCGCTATGGACCGCCCGAGGTCCTGCACCCGGCCCGGTTGGCCCGCCCCGAGGCCGGACCCGGCGAGGTACTCGTGCGGGTCCGGCACACATCCGTGAACTACGGAGACCTTTTTGCGCGGGATGTCCCGGCGGTCCGCCCGGGAGACTTCAACATGCCGGCTCCCTTCTTCTACGCCGCGCGGATCGGCTTCGGGTGGCTGCGGCCCAGCAACCCCCTCCTTGGCAGTGAGTACGCCGGCGAGGTTGTGGAGGTGGGGGAGGGAGTGACCACCCTGACCGTTGGCGATCGGGTGTTCGGATACCGAAGCCACCGGATGGGAGCGTACGCCGAGTTCCTCGTGGAGAGGGAAGACGGCCTGATCGTGCGACTCCCTCCGGGTGTATCGCCCGACGCCGCCGCGGTGCTGGCGTACGGCGGAAGCACGGCCATCGGGCTGCTCGACCCTCTCGGTCCGCTCTCCGGCGCGATGGTCATGATCGTGGGCGCGTCCGGATCCATCGGGATGGCCGCGCTTCAGATCCTCGTGGCCGGAGGCGCTCGGGTCACGGCCGTGGCCGGGCCGCGGAACCAGGAGATGTTGTGGGACCTCGGGGCGGAGGAGGTTCTGGACTACACCCGGGTGCGGGCCATGGAACCGGGCGCCACTCGGGCTGGGCGCTTCGACCTGGTGCTCGATGTCCGCGGCCGTGCAGGCTTCGAGGCGGCGTCCGCCATTCTGACCCCGGAGGGGCGCTATGTTCCTGTGAGCTTCAAGTTGCCTGCGGTCGTCCAGGCTCTGAGAACCCGTCGGGGTCGGGGGCAGCGGGTCGTGATCCGGCTGGCGCCCGAAAAGCGCGAGAGCTTGGAGCAGGTGGCGCGGCGCATGATGGCCGGTACGCTCAGGGCCGCCATCGGTCAGTCGTTCGACCTCGATGGGGCCGCGGAGGCGCACCGCGCCGTCGAGGCCGGAGCCACATCCGGGCACGTGCTCCTGAAGAACTGAGGAGGCCATCCTGTGAGGTCCATGAAGACCACCATCCTTGTGGTGATCCTGATCCTGGCCAGCGTGGCCGGGACGGTCCGGTGGTTCGAGGCTGACAAGGAGGTGCGGATCCTCTGCGGTCTCATGACCGCAGGGACGCCGCGGGCCGAGGTCGCCCGGATATTGGGTACCGCCGAGCGACTCGAGGTGCGGCCAGCGGCGGTCGATGTCGAGCGGGCCTCCCAGCTCTCGTTCGACGCCCCGGGCAATCTGCGGACGACGCTGTGTGCGGTATCGCTGGACGACGTCGGAGTCT
>JAUIKL010000106.1 GCA_030430625.1 Gemmatimonadota bacterium | reverse complement strand
TGGCCTATTTCATGGAGCGCCACCAGATCGAGGGCCGCCACCCGGAGGACATCGCGGCGGACCTCCAGAAGGCGTACGAGGAGCACTGCTGAGGCCGTAGCCGCACGAACCTCGAGCACGAACCGAGCGGAGCCCGATCGAAGGATCGGGCTCCGCTCTTCGTATGAGGGTCACGTGCGACGACATCGGGACGGGCTGCAACCTTTTGGGCTCGGATCTCGTCCATCAACGGAGAACGGATGACCCGGAGGGCCGGGAGTCCGCTCCCGTGCCCGGTCGGCGATCGACCGTCGGCGCACGGCCGAAATCGAGCCGAGGGGCTCGTGACCACTCTGTGAGGAGGATGAAGAGGATGAAGGGATTGTTTCGAGTGGCCCTGATGGCGGGTCTGGTCGCAGTGAGCGCGAGTTCGGTGCAGGCGACGGAGATCGGGCCCGACGACGAGAGGTACGACACCGACATCCACGTGGTGAACAATCACCTCACCGTGGTGCGTGTGTACGCCGAAGACGCGAACGGTCGACTCCACAACCTGGGTCGTGTGGCCCGGGGGCAGCTGAGGAGCTTCGACGTACCCGCGGACGTGGCGGGAGCCGAGTTTCGGATCAAGGTCTTTCCTGCCCCTCCGGCAGGTACGCCCGCGTCCGAGGACTTCGGCATCAAGACCCACCCTCTCGACTCCGTGACCGATTCGCAGGTGCGGATCTGGCTCGAAGCCGATCTGGCGGAGTCTCTCGTCGAGATCGAACGGGGCTGACGAATCGAGCGGGCCGATCGGCCCGACCATAGATGGGATGCGGGCTGACCCGCACCCCGACAGAAACGAAAGGGCCGCCGGGGCAGTAAGCCCGGCGGCCCTCTTCGTGCGTCCCGCTAACGGCCGCGGATGCGGTCGCGCTGGCGGCCGGCGATCTCCACCAGGCGGCGCAACTCGGCGATCGGCTGCTCGGAGTCGTCGACCTGAAGGCGAAGTACCACGTCGTTGTTGAGCCAAACGCCGCCATCCTCCTGCACGATCAGCATGGCCGCGGACTGCATGCCGCGGGTGTCGCCTCCCGCGGCCTGACCCGCCTCCAGCGCGGCGAGCAACCGAAAGGAGAGGTGCCCCTCGGTCTCCTCGAACGCCGTCACCATATCCTCGACCACATCGGACCCGGCCAGGATGTTGCCCTGGGCCGAGACATGGGTCCCGATCCGGTGGCCGGCCCACTCCGACGCACGGGGACCGGTGTGCGTCGCGACGTTCCCACGGGCGTCCATGACCGAGAATTGCCGGCCCTCGATCGTCCAGCGCTCGGGCCTCGGGTTCGGGTCGTTTCTCAGGATCGTCTCGACGACCTCACCGGGCTCGAGGCCCTGCCGGAGCAGTTCGAGACCCTGGGGTCCGTAGCTGACGTCGACGACAGCCTGCGTGGCGACGACACCCACGTTGGCTTCCGCCCAGAGCACGCCATTTCCGACCGAGAAGACCCTGGACTGCACCGCTCCACCCACCTCCCCCGTCTCCGGGTCGTACCCGAGGATCGAGAAGGTGGCGACCGGTGGCCACCGCTCCACCTGCGCTTCGGTCGGTGCGTCCGCGACGACCGTGGCGTCGGCCGAGTCCCCGTCTCGCATCGACGCCACCGCAGCCGAGGCGATCATCGCCACCGCCAGGGCCCACAGGAGCCACCTCGGCATCCTCACCGGTATTCCTCGCGGACCGGGGAGAAGACATCGAGGATCTTGCAGTCGGTGTGCGCACGCCCGCCGTGTGGTACGCCACCCGGGATCACGAGCACTTCGCCTGCGCTCAACCGGTGAGTCTCACCACCGACCTTCAACTCGTACGTGCCTTCGAGCATGTTCACGATCTGCTCGTGCGGATGCTGGTGCTCCGGGAGCTCCGCGCCCGCTTCGATCGTCCAGTAAACGTGCGTCGTGTGCTCCGAGTGGATGAAACGCCCGTGATGCCCGGGTACGAGCTCTCGTGGGTCGAGCGTACTCACTTCGTACTGATCGGCCATCTCGGCACTCCTTGAGGCGAAAGGGGGCGGCATAATGGCCCCTGTATCGCAGCCGGGCAAACAAGGGGTTTTTACACGAACGGCCTCGTCGACTCAGCGGTCCCCGGGGCCGAAGTCGCCCTCGAACAGAAGGCGCGTGTTCGGGTCCAGCACAACGTCGGTCGGCACGAAATCGACGGGGATCACGAAGCGATGGAAGCGCTGATCCACGCGCAACTCCTCGATGGCCGCCGGCGGGCCGCCGTCGCCCTCGAGGAGGCCGACCTCCATCGGAAGGTCGAAGACCGGCCCGACCTCATGGACCTGATTCAGCTCGATCCGTACTGCCCTCGCCGTGGGATCGTAGTCCCACCAGCCCGCGAGTCGAGGGTTCCCCCTCTGGTAGAGCCACTGATCGAAGAAGTGCTCGAGATCGTCCCCCGACGCCGATTCCATGTGCGCCACGAAGTCCGCGGTGGTGGCGTTTCCGTTCATGTGGGCCGCGTAGTAGCTCCGGATTCCGCGCCAGAACGCCTCGTCACCGACACGACCTCGAAGCATGTGGAGCACCCACGCGCCCTTCTGATAGGTGGCCACGCTGGCGACGCGGCCCATATCGTCGAGGTCGTCGTGAACCACGCGGTAGTCGGGCTCTCCGGCATAGAAGCGCCCGACCTGCTCGGACGAACGCCGGAGCCCCGTGACGAACTCGTCTCGTCCGTACGCGTGCTCGATGAACAGAAGGGTGAAGTACGTCGCGAACCCTTCGCTCAACCAAACGTCGTCCCAGTCCGACTCGGTCACGGCGTTGCCGAACCATTGATGGGCGATCTCGTGGATGATGACGTTCCGCCATCCGATCGGTCGGGTGCCGGTCACGGAACTCTCGTTGTACATGATCGCCGAGGCCGCCTCCATGCCGCCGCCCGTCACCGGTGAGGTGATGTTCGCGACTTTGTCGTAGGCGTACGGCCCGACGTTGTCCGCGAAGAACTCCATCGCGCGCCTCGTCGGGACCGCGAAGTCGTGGAAGCCGGCATCGCGGTCCTGGGGGTACACCCACGTTTCGATGGGAACCCCGCGTACGTCGTCCACGTGCTGCACCGCAAAACGCGCGACACCCAGGACGTAGAGCCAGGTCGCGATCGGCGCAGACTGCCGCCAGTGCGTCGTCCGGGTCCCGTCCAACCGGTCCGTCTCTTCGACCCGCACACCGTTCGAAACGACCTGATAGTGAGCCGGGGCCGTCACCACCATCTCGCTCGATGCCTTGTCGTACGGATGGTCGATGGTGGGAAGCCAGTGTCGAGCCCGGTTCGGCCAGTTGTCGCTGAAGAAGGTCCGGTCCCCGTATTTGTTCGGCCCGGCCCGAAGCCCCGACGCGGGTTCGCCCGAATACTCGATGTCGACCGAGGCAAACGAGCCCGCCTCGACCGGCCCCGGCAATGCGATCGTCAGGAGGTCCTCTTCGTGGGTGAACGACAGGGCAACTCCGTCCGAGGATACGGCGTGGACGCTCATCCCCGAGCCGTCGGGCCGAACACCGACGAGGTCGAGGCGAAGATGTGTCACGCCGGAGCCCGTGAACGCCACCCGCACGTTGGCGCGACCCTCCAGAGCGTCCGTGTCGTCCGAGAGTGACAGCTCGAATCGGTAGTGCCGAACATCCACCCCGATCCGCCTCGGATAGTCGTCGGGCACCGCGCCATCGGTCCCCCCGGACACCGCGGTCGTCAGCACCATCGCGGTGACGGCTAAGATGCGCATGTCACTCCCTCCTCCCCGTTGTCCCCTCGACTCTGGAGAGAATGGGTGTGCGCCCCCCTTCTTGCCATATATTCCCGGCTTCCGACCCGACTCGCTCCCCGTCAACAGCAGCGCCGAGTCCGGTGACGTAGATGTAGGATCGACCACAGGATTCAAGAGGCACGGATGGAAGCACCGGAGGAGTATCAAGGCGAGCCGCGACGGACTTTCCTCGCTGCGATCGGAGCGTTGGCCACGGGAGCGGCCGCCGCCCTGGTCCCCGTCGCGGCCGGCGTGGCTGCGCTCGTAGACCCCCTACGCAAGCGCGGACCCGAGACATCGATGGTGCTCGTCACCAAACTCTCGGCGATTCCCGACGACGGGACGCCGAAGAAGTTCACCGTGCGCCAGGACCGGGTCGACGCCTGGTCGACCGAGGCGGATGCTCCCGTCGGCGCCGTGTACCTCCGGCGCGCCGATGACGGCGTGGCCGCCCTCAATGTCGTCTGCCCACACGCCGGCTGTTTCGTCGGGCTTGCCGACGACCGCGCCGGCTTCGCCTGCCCCTGCCACCGCAGCAGCTTCGATCTCGACGGTGCCGTCGACGACCCGGCCAGCCCGAGTCCGCGTGACATGGACGCGCTCGAGGTGGAGGTCCGAAACGACGACGAGGTCTGGGTCCGCTTCCAGAACTTCCTGCCCGGCCGCCACGACAAGACGGCGGTCTGACCATGGAATCACTTCTAACCTGGCTCGACGATCGTACGGGATACCGTGGACTTCTGAAGTCCGCGCTGTACGAGCGGATCCCCGGTGGAGCGCGCTGGCGCTACGTGTGGGGAAGCACACTCATGTTCGCGATGTTCGTCCAGTTCGTGACGGGCATCGTGCTCTGGGCGGCTTATAGCGCCAACGCTCAGGGCGCGTGGGAAAGTGTCTACTACATCCAGAACGAGATGGTGGGCGGGTGGCTCCTGCGCGGGATCCACCACTACATGGCCCAGGTCACGATCGTTCTGTTGGTCCTCCACCTCATGCAGGTGCTGATCGACGGAGCGTACCGCGCGCCTCGGGAGGTGAACTTCTGGTTCGGCCTCGGTCTGCTCGGCCTCGTCATGGGGCTGTCGCTGACCGGATACCTGCTGCCGTGGGACCAGAAGGGCTACTGGGCCACGAAGGTGGCCACCAGCATCGCTTCGATGACGCCCGTCGTCGGTCCGTCGATGCAGGCCTTGCTGGTGGGCGGCGCCGACTACGGCCACCACACTCTCACACGCTTCTTCGCTTTGCACGCGGGGGCGCTTCCGGCCGGCATCGTCCTGTTGATCGTCGGTCACGTGTACCTCTTCCGTCGGCACGGGGTGACCCCCCCGAAAGAGGCAGCGGAGAAGCCCGACGGCTGGTTCTGGCCCGAGCAGGTGCTCCGGGACGGAGTTGCATGCCTCATCGTGATGGCGACGGTCCTCGGTCTCGTGCTCTGGACCGGCGGCGCCCACCTGGGAGCACCGGCCGACCCGACCGAGCCTTACGCTGCGGCCCGTCCCGAGTGGTACTTCATGTTCCTCTTCCAGTGGCTGAAGTACTTCCCGGCCGGTTGGGAAGTGGTCGGTGCCCAGGTCATCCCCGGGATCCTGGTCGGTGTGATCGCGGCGATGCCGATTCTCGGCAAGTGGCGCCTCGGTCATCGTTTCAACCTCGGCTTCGCCGGGGCCCTCTTCCTGGGAATCGCGATGCTCACCTGGGTGGCCTACCAGGAGGACGGCGGGGACCCCGAGTTCGTGGAGGCCAAGGAGGACGCCGAAGCGATTGCCGCGCGCGTCGAGGAACTGGCGTCGTCGGGGGTGGGAATCCCACCGGCCGGTGGGCTCGCGATGCTCCGCGATGACCCACTCCTCCAGGGGCCCCTGATCTTCCAGGGCAGCTGCTCGAGCTGCCACACGTACTCCGGCCACGACGGGCTCGGCAACGTTCTGGAAGAGGAGTCGAGCGCGGCGGACCTGGCCGGGTATGGCTCACGCGATTGGTTGGCCGGCCTCCTCGATCCCGACCGGATCACGACACCCGACTACTTCGGTGGGTCGGATCATGCCCGCGGCGCGATGGCCCGCTTCGTCACGCGTGGGGTCGCCGGCTTCTCCCCGGAGCAGCAGGAGGAGTTGGCGAAGGTGATCGTGGCGTTGTCCGCCGAAGCGGCCTTGCCTCGCCAGGCCGAGGCCGATGCCTCCGACGCCGCGGACATCGTGGAGGGACGTGCCCTGATCTCGAGCGAATCGATCAACTGCACTCGGTGCCACACCTTCGGCGATGTCGCCACGGGTGACGACGGGCCAGTATTGACCGGTTGGGCGTCGCGGGAATGGATGATCGGCATGGTCACCAACCCGTCGCACCCCCTGTACTACGGGGACAACAACGATCGGATGCCCGCCTTCGGTGACGAGGGCATCCTGACTGGACACGAGATCGAGCTGGTCGTCGACTGGCTGCGCGGTGACTGGATCGGAGCACCGGGCGTCAACTGATCGCAACGCCCACCACCGATACGAAGAAGGGGTCGCCCATCCGGGCGACCCCTTCGCTGTTTTCTGCTGGACCCGAGGGTCCGTCGGCGTCAGTTGTTCTCGGCGCCCTCGTTGACCCAGGTCTTGAGGACCTCGAGCTGCTCCGGCGGAACCGGGTCACCCCCGTCAGGCATGTCGCCGTTGGCGATCATGTCGATCATGAGGGAGCCGTCCGCGTCACCGGGCTCGATCACCGTGCCGTAGTCCGAACCGGCCATGACCGCCTCGTACGTGTCGAGCTTGAGTCCGAGCTCGGCGCTCTCCTCGCTGTGGCACTCCCAGCAGTACTGCTCGAGGATCGGCATCACGTCCGTGGCGAAGCTCACCGCTTCGGGGGCCGGGTGGTCGACAGCCACGTGGGCTACTTCACGGTTGAGATCGGACTGAACCGCGAGTCCGATGGCCGCAAACACCGCCAGGCCGGAAAGAACGTCTGAACGAAGCAACATCTGGATCCATCCTCCGAGTTCGTCTCTAGGTCGCCGCGAGGGCGTTCAGGCCCAAACGATCTGGGCTTAGGTAGTACGGTGTCACCATTACGCTGTTCCCGCGAGTCTTTCCCGCGGAGACGCAAATCGTGGACCGGCGCGAGGATATGCGGTACGGACACCGAGTCCGCAACCCCGGCGCCCGTCGCGCTGGCCCCGGGGACCCACCGACCCTACGATTTGCCCTCACACCTCCATAGACCGACGGAACGGAGACCTGGTCACATGCGCTGCCGAACGCTCGCACTCGTATCCACCGCCACATTCCTCGTGGCGTGTTCGGGCTCGGACGAAGCCGCAGACGCCGCCGTAGACGGTACGGAGGCTGCGGCCACGTCCACCGCTTCACTCCCCCCCTCGGTCCTCGGTCAGGCAGGCCCGCTCCGTGGAGAGGACGTGCGCTACCTCGACGGGGACGAACAGACCGTCGGATACCTCTCCGTGCCGGAGGGGGAAGGTCCGTTCCCCGCGCTGATCATCGTCCACGAGTGGAATGGGCTCGTTGACCGCGTCCGTGAAGTGGCCGACGACCTGGCGGCCGAAGGCTACGTCACCTTGGCCGCCGATCTGTACGCCGGCCGAACCGGGAGCAACGCCGAAGAGAACATGGCCCTCGTCCAGGAGTCGATGGCCGACATGCCCGGTGTCGTCTCGAACCTCAACGCGGCCATGCGATTCCTCAGAGCCCGCCCGGACATCACGGGGCGCGTCGGCACGATGGGGTGGTGCTTCGGCGGAGGGATCGCTCTCTCCTTCGGTCTGGACGGGGACAATCACGAGGCCACGGCCATCTTCTACGGGCGCCTCGTCGACGACCCTGCCGTCCTGGCCCGGATGGACCACGAGGTGTACGGCACATTCGCGCGGGAGGACTCCGGCCCCTCACCCGAGCAGGTCGAGGCGTTCGCGACCGCCCTCGATGCGGCCGGGATCGAGAACGACCTGCACATCTACGACGAGGTCGACCACGGCTTCTGGCTGAGGGTCGACGGGGATCGCGAGACGCGCGCGGCGCCGGCCCTGGACGCCTGGCAGCGTCTCACCGCGTACCTCGACCGGACACTCCGCTAAGGCTCGTTCTCGTGGTAGGCGGCGGAGGTCGAGCGCCGGGGTCAACTCCCCTCGCGTAGCCTCCGCCGCTTCTCACGCTTCTCGAGCTTCCGACGGCGTCGGGCATCGCCCTTCGTTTCTCCGGCGTGCCGCACCGACACGTCGACGCCACCCATGAGAGCCACGCCGGTCACACGAATCGTGGGTGCATCGACCCCTACCGGCCCCTCGGTCTCACCTCGGCTCTCGAAGCCACCCATGATGGCGATACCCCGGGTCTCGACGTTCACCCCGGGGGGTACGACGATATCGACGCCGCCCCACATGGTGTAGACCTGGACCTCCGTGACGCCCGGTCCGAGCGCGGCCTCGCGGAAGTCGAGGTCCGCGCCGCCCATGACCGCCACCACGTAGTTCTTTCGCGCCGGCGTCCAATGTCCCTTTCGGGCCGTGCCCCCCATGAGGGCTACCGCGAACTCCCGCTCGGGAACGTTGGCGGAGGACGTGACGGAGAAGTCGCGTCGGAGCGCTGGCACCGAGGATTGTCCGTCGATCGGTACCGGCAACCCCGCGCCCGGCAGGTCACGCAGAAGCTCCTTGAGGTCGTCGGACGTCGTGGCAGCGTGCGCCTGTTCCACCCTTCGCTCGAACTCACCGACGTCCATCACATCGTTCGCGAAATGCTCCATCAGCGCCTCGATGGTCACGTCGCGCGTGTGCGTCAGTGGGGCTCGAACCCCCTCGTCCTCGTGGGACATCGTCGCTTGCTCCTTTCTGACAGCGGTCCCGCAAGGAATGTATCGCGTCCGCCGTATGGTAGCGTAACCCGAAGTACGTCCTCATCTTTCCCGCCCTTCACGAGCCGCCCCATCCGGCAAGGAGCCCGCCCATGCGTGGTCAGTCGTCCAAGAGAGTCGTTCTTCTCGCCTTTGCGCTGGCCGTCGGCACTACGGCGTGCGCCGCGGGTGCGGGTGGTGGAAGCCGTGCGGCCGGTTCGAGCAGCACGCGGATCGTGGAAGCCGAGCTCCTCGACCTCGGCCAGGTGACGGCCCTCCAGGCCATCGAGCGTCTTCGCCCTCGGTGGCTCCAGTCGCGAGCCGGCATCAGCGGCGCGGCGCCCGTGCTCTACGTCGACGGAGGCCGTCGTGGCGACTCGAACGAGTTGGCGTCGATTCGCGCCAGCGACGTCGCGCAGATGGAGTACATGAGCCCCAGCGACGCCACGACGCGGTTCGGCACCGGGCATACGGGTGGGGCGATCATGGTGACGACCAAGCGCTAGAGTCCGTCAGCCTGCCAGCGTGCGGGCGAACGACTCC
>JAUIKL010000105.1 GCA_030430625.1 Gemmatimonadota bacterium | reverse complement strand
TCCGGCTCCGCGGCCGTCGAGTACGGGGGCTGAGCACCATGAAGAAGCGTCAGTACGGATCGCGCACGTTCTACGGCCAGGGGGCCGTGGCTCTCCTCGTGACGTTGGCCCTGTGGGCCGGCCCGCGCCCAGAGGCTCCGGTCGCGGACGCGGCGCGGGACGATCGTGTCGAAGAGGTACGGTCGCTCCTTCAGAGCGGTGCAGACGTCAATGCGCCGCACGGCGACGGGATGACCGCGCTGCACTGGGCGGCCGAGAACGGCAACACCGAGTTGGCCGGCCTGCTCCTCGACGCCGGGGCCGACGTGACCGCGGTCACGAGGCTCGCCGACTACACGGCGCTGCACCTCGCGAGTCAGCGCGGACGTCTCGGCGTGGCCGAGCGGCTGATCGATGCGGGTGCCGATGTCGAGGCGAAAACTTCGACCGGTGGTGTGCGGCCGCTCCACTTTGCGGCCGCCGCCGGTTCGACCGAGCTGGTCGAAGCCCTTCTGGCCGCCGGCGCCGAGCCGAACGCGGTCGAAGAAAAGCGGGGACAGACCCCGCTGATGTTCGCTGCGGCTCGCGGTCGCACGGAGACCGCGCAGGCGCTGCTCGACGGTGGGGCCGACCTCATGGTCACCTCGGCCGTGGTCGACATCCCCGCGCGCGCTGCGGAAGACCGTGCAGCCGGCCAGATCCGTGACCAAATTCTGGCGGAGTTCCGCGGGGATATCCCGGCGGACGTCGCCTGGCAGCCCACGCCGGCCCAGGTGCAGGAAGCCGTTCGTGCGGCCAACGAAGCCCGCGGCGCCGGGGCGGCCACGGCCCCGACCTGGAACCAGCCGGGCCCCGGAGCGGAGCCGGATCTGGATCCGGACCTCGGTGCCAACGTCCTCGGAGGCCCCGATCGTTCGGGTGAGTACTCGAACTCGTACGCGGATCTCGTCTACCGTCAGGGCGGCCTGTCTCCCCTCCACTACGCCGTGCGTGAAGGCGAGCGCGAGACGGTCCACGCACTCCTCGACGCCGGTGCCGACATCGATCAGCGGACGGACGGCGACCTCACGCCTCCGATGCTGATGGCTGTCATCAACGGCCACTACGATCTCGCGCTCGAGTTGCTCGAGCGCGGGGCCGATCCGAATCTGCCGAGCCACGCCGGCCTGACCCCGCTCTACGCGGCGATCAACACGTACTGGGCTCCGAAGGCGCGGTACCCGCAGCAGCAGGCGTACCAGCAGCAGCAGGCCACGCACCTGGACGTGATGCAGGCCATGCTCGACGCGGGCGCCGACCCGAACGCCCGGCTGACGAAGCACCTCTGGTTCATGGAGTACACCTTCAGTCAGCTCGACGTCGACACCCGGGGCGCGACGCCGTTCTGGCGCGCCGCGTACGCGCTCGACCTCCCCGCCATGCAGATGCTGATCGCGGCGGGGGCCGATCCGAACATTCCGACGATGAAGGCTCCGGCCCGCCGCCGTGGCCCGCCGTCGGCCAACGACCCGTCGGGACTGCCGCCCATTCCCGTGGGCGGGCCCGACGTCTTCCCGATCCACGCGGCCACCGGGCATGCGTACGGGACGGGCTTCGCCGGTGTGTCCCACCGGCACGCGCCCGATGCGTGGCTACCGGCTGTTCGCTACCTCGTCGAGGAGTTGGGCGCCGATGTGAACGCTCGCGACGCCAACGGCTTCGCGCCGCTGCACTGGGCGGCCTCCCGCGGGGACGACGAGGTCATTCACTACCTCGTCGAGAAGGGAGCCGACGCTACGGTCGTGAGCCGGGGTGGGCACACCACGGCCGACATGGCCAACGGACCGGTGCAGCGGATCTCGCCCTTCCCGGCGACGATCGCTCTGCTCGAGAGCCTGGGCTCGAAGAACAACAACAACTGCGTCTCCTGCGAGTAGCAGGGGGGCGCTAGCCTTCCACCGGAGCGGGAAGACCGCCCGGGGGCAGCCGAGGGAAACGCGAAAGCCGCGCGGGGAGTGTCGACTCCTCGCGCGGCTTTTCGCATCCAGGTGGCGTCCGCGTGGCTATCCGGTGTGGCTATCCGGCCTACGAACCCCCGCCTACCGACCGCCTCGTCGAGCCTGCGCGTCGGCGGCCCTGAGCGCGGAGAAGTCCGGCAACCGCGGCGTGAGCACCGGAGGGATCATCTCCGGCATGGCCGCCGCCTCGACACGGTAGAGCAGCTCGAGGTGGTACCAGGCCTGAGCCAGACCGACCTCGTCGGCCGTGTGGCCGATCCGCCCGTCCCGGTCCGCATCGGTGCCGTACGCCATCGCGCGAATCATCGGCCGGAGGTCTTCGACCAGTTCCAGCGTGCGGGCCGGGTCGGTCCCTGCACGGATCCGCCGCGCGAGGCCCTCGACGTCGTACGATCGTGCAATGGCACCCTCGGCGGCTCGGATGATGTACGGTCCGTGGAAGGCCAGGTGATCGGGGATGCCCTCGACCGCCATGGCCAGCTGGGTGTGTTGGATGACGGCCTCTGCCGCACGACGGAAGCCGAAACCGAGGCCCGCTCCGCCCGGGCTCCCGGACGGGTCGATGGCGTGCAGGACGTGTGTCATCGCCGACGACATCGCCCTGACGTCGAGCGAGTCCCTCCCGGCCAACCATGCGTACTCGCGCGCCACGAAGGCTTCCGCCATGCCGGCCTGGGCCAGACCCACGCCGTCAGGCGTGGTACTGAAGGCGGTCGTGAGGTGATCGAGGTGCGCCGCGGCCTGGTCGGGGATCGGTCGCCTCGCGTACAGCGAGTCGAGCAGGAGCGAGTCGGAGACCATCAGGGAGTCTCCGTGCATCAACGCCGATTCCTTCGGGGCCACAAGCGTGTCGGGGAGCTGCGCCTGCAGCTCCCCGACCGCGAGCGTCGTCACCGCGAGGGTGACGCCGATATGGGTGGTGCGAATCACTCGATCAGCCGCCCAGTCCCTCGGCGCGCTTGATCAGGCCCATATGGGTGGTCGCCTGGGCCAAGCCACCCTCACCTTCCTGCCAACCGATGCGGCCATCGGAATCGGCGTCGACACCGTTCACGATGCCGTCCGTCAGTGCCGTCAGTCGCTCCAGCAGCTCGGCGGCGCTCGCGGCGTCCTCGGCCTCCTGGATCTCTTCTGCCAGCTCGATCGCTTCGGCGGCCATGGATCCGGCATGCCGCGCGGCCGTGGCTACGTGCGTGGCGTGCGTCTTCACACCGTCGGACGCCCCCTCGGAGGAGGCCGCCAGCTCGGTGTGACGCGCTGCACCCTCTGCTGCGGCGACGACGCCGTATCCGAGTCCTGGCCCACCCTCGACCTGGCTCGGATCGAGCGCGTGGATGACGTGCGCCATGTGACGCTGGATGCCTTCCAGGCTGGACGGATCACGACCGGCCAGTGTGGCGTGCTGATGGGCGACCTCGGCCTCCGCGACGGCGGTCGGGAGCAGTCCCATCCCGTCCGGAGTCCCCCGGAAGCCGTCGGCGGCGTGCCCGATGTGGGCGTGGACCGGGTTGGTCTGTGCGGTGAGCTGAGTGGCCGTCGCGCCCAGGGCCAATACCGTGAGCGCAGCGGTCAGGTAACGTGTGGCATCGTTCGACATAGGGCCTCCTCGAGCCTGAGCAGTCTCATGGGGAAATACCCGGGCTGGACCCGGAGGTCAACCGAAGACTCTAGTTGACCGTGATGACGACGTTGTCGTCGAGGGTTCCCTGAAGGGCCGTCACCGAGGCGGTCACGGCGTAGGTGGCCGCTGTCGCGTACGTGTGGGAGAGCTGGTTCGCGGCGATCACTGGACCGTTGTAGGGGATCGAGTCGACCGTGCCGTCCCCGTAATCCATGACCACGAGAGTGATGGCGTTGCCCGAGGCGTCGTAGTTGAACTGCACGGACTCGCCGGCCGTCACGGTCGTGGGGGTGGCCGTCAGCTCGATGGCGAGTGGCCGCGTCCCGGTGATGTCGTCATCGAGGCAGGCACCCGTCGCGACGGCCAGGGCTACAGCAGTCAGCCACGTTCCCTTTCGGGCAAAACGTCTTCCAGATCGATCCTTCATCGTCATCCCGTGCTTCATCGTCCTACTCCGAATGTGATCCATGGAATCGAGACACCCGGCGCGAACTCGTCGGGGGGCTCGGGTGTGTCCGGAATTTCGCCCTGGAGGCTCTGCGAAAGGAGAATCGCGATGCCTGTAGCGGCGGCGGCCGCGGCGACGCCCGTGAGGATCGTGGCGGTCTGATCGAACTCACGCTGCTGAAACGACACGACGGCGTCGGCCGGGACATGGATCTCCTGCGAGATCGTGCTTCCCGTGAAGCCGGTCTGGCGTCGGGTCACGGGCACGCTGAGGATGATGTTTCCGTCCTCGAGGCCCATCAGCGTCCCCCGTACGGTCGGCGCACGGCCTTCGGAGGGAACGATTGCCTCGATCTGCTCGGCCCCTTCGGGGGTCACGACCATCTGGACGCCGGCGCCGATGGGGGTCGTGCCGACCGGTGTGGGCACGTAGCGGAAGCATCCGCTGGAGCCGAGGAGAAACGAGAACGCGAGAAGGAATCGAACCAGGGTTTTCGACATGGGGGTGGTTGTGCCGTGGTGAGTCGAGACGTGTCGGGCCCGCCGCTTTAGCGGAAGATCCGAAGGGCTCGGTCCATGACCAGATGGGTGAGCGGGACGCCTACGGAAAGTACCACCATTCCGGGCACGTCGGTTCCCCCTTCGCCGTCCAGGATCAGGAGGTAGCCAGCGGTCAGAATCAGGGCGGAGCCCACGAAGTTCGGTACGAGGCGTCCGCGGCTCACCTCGGTTTCCCCGGCCCAGCGGGCTGCGAGGGCTCCGGCCAGGGCAGGGCCCGCGACACTCACGATCGTCGCGGCCGTCGTACCCAGGGATCCACACTGCGTGCGGATCGCCAGCGGTTGATTCTCCGGTGTCCGAAAGCAGTGATCGGCCATCAGCAGTGTTCCGGTCACGGCGGCCGCGTTCACCACGGCGGTCGTACCGAGGACGCGGGCCCACGGGTACGGCTCCGACTCACCTTCCCACCCGAAGCCGGTGCGAAGGCGTTGGAGGTCATTGGCCCGTTCGAGCCCGGCCTTCTTCGTCTCGATCAGCAGGAGGCCCTGGCCGCTCCTCATTCCGTACTCGACTCCGGCCTGGGCAGCCGAGAGCATCTCGACCCGCTCGATGTCGCGAAGCGGTAGGGTCCGGTAGACGTAGGCCGGATCGGAGACCGGCACACCGTCGATGCGCACGGCCACGCCGTCGCATCCGCGGCTGTTCCCCGATCGGATGGCGCGATAGGTGACGCAGACGCCCGCGGTTCCTGGCCGGGCATCCACGCCGGGGATGTCCGACTGAATCAGCTGCGCCAGGTCGAGGCCCTCGCGGGCGGCCTCGGAGATCCGGACCGGGCCCACCTCGTTGATCGAGAAGCCCGTCGACGTACGTCGACGCTCCAGCGCGGACTGGGCCTCGACGACCAGTTCCGACAGTTCGATGGCATCTGCCGACATACGGACGCGGACCGACGTGTCGAGGCCATTGGAGATCGTCACCGAGTCGGTGTGTATCCCGTACGCGATGTGTTCGACAACGAGGACGTATCGGCCCTCGGGGACGTCCATCCACTGGAACGTCCCGTCGTCCCGGGAGACGGTGGCGCCGTGCGTACCGAGGCGCACCTCCGCTCCCGCAACGGGACGAAGCGTGCTCTGGTCGACCACGATCCCCGTGAGTCGCCCGACCTCCTGTGCTGCACCCGGCGCGGCGCAGATCGCCGCGACCAGCAAGCAGATGAGGGATGTACGGAGCAAGGATGTACCTCGGTCAGGGTGCTACCACTCCATACGTGCCAAGGTGGGGTGGATTGCACCGGATGCGCCAGAAGGGGCAGGGGAAAAAAAGACCGCCCCCGGCCGAAGCCGGGGGCGGTCCGTACTGCGGACTCAAGACTGCCTGGGGTCAGCCGACCACTTCCAGACCGTCGTTGAGGTTGCGCTCCGAGTTCGGGATGTCGAAGCACAGCTGACGCCCCGTGAACCCGGTGAGGAGCGACTCGACCGGGTCGAGCCCGACCTCGGTGTTCACGAAGAGGTCGGAGATGGACTCGAAGTCCGGAAGCTCCAGGTCACCGGGGGTCCCGTTCTGGTCCCAGCGCTTGTGGTCGCCGAGCGTACGGCCCTCGTAGAAGAGCTCGATGGCCCGCTCACGCTTGAGCATCCGGTACGCGTCCGTGGCGTCCGCCGGAGCCGGCCAACCGCTCAGCGCGGCACCGCCCCCACCCGGGTTCGCCGGCGTCGGGACCGTGGTGATCCCGGCGCGCACGGTGTTGATCAGGTCGATGGCATCGTTGAAGTCACCACCAACCCCGGCCGCGATCATCGCCTCGGCCTCGATCAGGCGCATTTCACGCCCGCTGGCGAGACGGATGGGATCATCCGTCGCCGAATACTTCGTCGGACGGTGGAAGTATACCTGGCCGTAGCCGTCGAGAGCACCGACCGCGAAGGTCGTCGGGCCCGGTTCCCAGCCGACCCGGGGATCACCCGTGTCCTCGAAGTACCCCGTGCCGGCGATCGGGAAGCCGAAGCCACCCGCCTCGTCGTGGGGCTGCGGCTGCGTCAGGTCCGGCTGGTTCCCGTAGTACGTACCCCACATCGAGTACGAGCCATACGGGCTCCCGGCAACAGCCCACCAGAGGGAGTTCCGCGTGTCCGCGTTGCTCCCATCGGTGGCCAGATCGTAGCTCCACTCGTTGTCCGTGATCTGACCGGCGTCGGCCGCCGCATCCGCCCACGAAGCCTGACCGTACGTGGCGAGGTACGCGCGCACCTGCGCACGACCGGCATAGGCCGCCGACGTCAACGTGGCGTCGGTCGCCAGCGAGATCGCAGTCGTGAACTGCGACTCCGCACGGAGCAGGTACGAGGCATCGGCCGACGCACCGGGGACGTTGAACGGCGCACCACCGTCGATGACACCCTGACAGTAGTGCTCACCCAGCACGCGGTTCGCGTACGCAGCCCAGATGTAGGCCTGCGCCACGAGGTCGGGATCGACGTCACCCGCCTCGTCGAAGAGCTGGATGGCCGTCTCGGCGATGAATCGGGCCTGCTGCAGGGTCGAGAACGTCGACCCCTCACCCGGGTTCACCGTGCCGCCCTGGTTGTCGGTGTCGTGCCCGTGGGCACCCGTCTGGCCGGCGGGAATCATCTCCCGAGCCATGAGCAGACCCTCGCGGGCGATACCGGTCTGACCAGCGAGGCCGACCATCAACTGCCGTTGAGCGCCGTTCACGAGCCCCACGCGGGACTCGGGCTCGACCAGGAACCGGTTCTGGATCGGACCGGGGTTGGTGACTTCACAGCCCACCAACGCCACGCTCGCCACCAGCAGGGCTCCGAGCTTGGTTGTTCGAGTCATTGTGTTCGTCTTTTTCATCAGAAGGACACCCGCAGCGAAACACGGAACGTGATCGGAGCCGGAATCGTCTCCTCGAAGCCGTACCCGTTCTGCGCGTCACCAGGACCGACCGGATCGGAGCTCGTCTCCGGATCCATGAACGGCATCTCCTTCATCCAGAGGAAGGAGTTGTTCAGCGACATCGTCAGGACGGCGTTGTTGAAGCGATCCGGGAAGAGACCGTTCACCGGAACCGTGGCCGAGATGCTGCGGATCTTGAAGAACGAGGCATCCCACATGTACCCCTCCTGCTGCGCGGTGCTGCCGCAGCGGGCCATCCAGAGGGCGGGGATCTGAGTCCGGACAGCGTTGGAGTTCTCCGGATCCTCGTAGTAGGGGTAGCAGAGCGGCGAACGGACCGAGCGGCCGATCGCGAAGACCTGCTGGTCCATGTAGAAGCCACCCTTGTAGTCGCCGCGCGCCGACAGCGTGATGCCCGCCGGAGCGTGCACCGTGATCGACGGGGAGAAGAACGTCGTCGGGAGGTTCGGACCGTAGAGGTACTCGGCCTCGGCCTCGCCGTCGCCCTGGAACGCCGGGTCACCCGGCTGGATGAACTCGACCTCGTCGAACGAATCGACGAGCTCGTCGGGGTTGGCGATCTGCTGGTTGCAGCGGGCACGGAGCGGATAGCCGACCTTGAAGCACGCCGTTTCCAGGCTCTCGTCGTTCAACTCCAGGATCTCGGAGTTGTTCGTGCTGAAGCTCAGGCCGAGGTCGAGACCCCAGCTCTCACCCTGGAAGACCGTGGCGTCGAGCTGAGCCTCGATTCCGCTGTTCTTCAGCTTACCGATGTTCGTCAGCTGGCTGTTCGTGAAGCCCTGCGACGGAATCTGCGGCACGTTGAAGAGTGCTTCGGCCGTGATCTGGTTGTAGTACGTGAACGCGGTCGAGATGCGGTTGTCGAGCCAGGTGGCGTCGAAGCCGCCCTCGAACTCGGTCGTGACCTCCGGACCGATGTCGTCGTTTCCGACGTTCTGCGGGACGAAGGCCGGAATTCCCGCGAGCCCGAGGGGCTCCCAGGTGCGGACCGCGTCGAAGGCGCCCGGCGCCCGGCCCGACTGGCCGTAGGCAGCACGGAGCTTGAACTCACCCCACTCGGGGTAGAAGCTCTCGTCGGACACGACCCAGGAGGCCGAAGCCTTCGGGTACGCCTGCAGGCCGAAGCCCGAACCGAAGGCGCTGTTGCCGTCGACCCGGACACCCAGGGTCAGGAAGTACTTCCGGTCGACGTCCAGGACGTTCTGGAAGAAGAAGCCGGCGTTCCAGAGCTTCTGCCGGTTCTCGAACGCCTGCCGCTCCGCGGCCGAGCTGACCGTCGGGAAGGCCGCGCCCGGGAAGTTCTCACCGAAACCCTCGATCTCACGAAGGTCGTCACCGATCGCCTGACCACCCCACGAGAAGGTGCTCGAGACGGTCTCGCCGACGTCGAACGCGTACGAACCGACGTAGTCGAGCGAGAGCACGCGGTTCTGCAGCGTGTTGTTGAGCAGCGAGCCTTCCGGCACCTGGGGCCACCCGAACGGGCGGAGGTTCCGGTGCTCACGCTGCGTCCAGTCGTACCCCACGATGAAGCGGTTCGTCATCCGCTCGAGGGGCGTGTACGTGACCGTGGCGCCGGTGGTGAAGCGCTCGACGCCCTCCTGGAGGTCCTGATCCAGGAGCACGGCCATCGTCTCCGGGTCACCCGTACCGAAGTAGTTCCGCTCCTGGCGGAACGCGTTCAGCGGAAGGCTCTGC
>JAUIKL010000104.1 GCA_030430625.1 Gemmatimonadota bacterium | reverse complement strand
CCCCGATGTTCCAGACGCCCGCCTGGAAGGCCAGCGCCACGGCGAGGCCCGTGAGGATCAGCGGGACCGACCTCACGAGGGTGATCGAGAGGAAGACTCCGGGCGACCCGAACGCACCGCGCAGAAGTGCCCCGGCCGCGTCGACGGGGTCGAAGCCACCGAGCCACAACAGGACCGCCCCGGTCAGCGCCGTGAGGGCCACCGCCGCGCCCGCCACGAGCAGGGGGGCGAGTCGCGTCACGCGGGCACCGCTCGTCATCCGTCGCCCCCCCGTCCCGCGAGCATCAGGGCACCGACACCCTCCCGGGTCCGATCGCCGGCCGACACGGTCAGCAGCCGTCCACGGGTGAGGACGAGGAGCCGGGTCGACAGCTCCAGGACCTCGTCCAGGTCGGTACTGATGAGGAGCACCCCTCCCTCCGCAGCCACGAGCCGACGGAGCTCGCTGCGAACGAACGCCGCCGCCCGGACGTCGAGCCCTCGGGTCGGGTTCTCGGCCACGAGGAGGTCTCGAGCAACCCCGGCCTCGCGAGCGATCACCACTCTCTGCTGGTTGCCGCCCGACAGGGTGCCGGCATCGACGTCGACGGAGTCCGCCACGATCGAGTAGGAGTCGAGGGCTTCGGTGGTCGCAGCGCGGACCCGGCCCCAGAGCAGGCGTGGCCCCGCCGTGAACTCCGGCTGCCGATGGAGCGCCAGCGCGAAGTTCTCCACCAGATCGAAGCCACGGACCAGGCCCTCGGACGACCGGTCCTGGGGAACGAACCCGACGGAGGAAGACCGTTCGACCGTCCCCGATGTCGGATCGATCAGGCCCGCGGCCAGATGGGCCAACTCCCGCTGACCGTTCCCCTCGATGCCCGCGATCCCGACGATCTCGCCGCGAAACACCTCGAGGGAGACGTCCGACAAGGCGCGGACGCCATCGACGACGACCTCCGCTCGGTCGACGCGCAGAACCGGAGGCGTCGGATCGGACCGAGGGGGATGGACGTGGGGCGGGTCGGTCCGACTCCCGGGCAGGGTCGAGTCGTCGTCCGCCACCATCGCCTCGACCAGGGAAGTCGTCGTGACCCGCCCGATCGGCTCGGACAGAACGGTGCGTCCGCCCCGCAACACCGTGACCCGGTCCGCCACCGCGACGATCTCGTCCAGCTTGTGCCCCACCAGCACGACCGCGGTCCCCGCAGCGGAGAGTTCGCGAATCAGTTCGAAGAGCTGATCGACTTCCGCGGGGGTGAGCACGGCAGTCGGCTCGTCGAGGACCAGAACCGAGGGTTCGCGTAGGAGCGCCTTGAGGATCTCGACCCGCTGCCGGTCACCCACACCGAGCTTGGCGATGGTCCGATCGAGCGGTACCGAGAGACCCGTCCGACCCATGACCCGATCGGCCTCCACCCGGACCGACGCGGCTGTGCCCCTTCCGAGCGCCAGATTCTCCAGCGCCGTCAGGGCGGGGACGAGGGCGAAGTGTTGGTGCACCGATGCGACCCCGCACTCCCACGCGTCCCGAGGCGAAGTCAGCGAGACGGGAGCGCCTTCGATCTCGATCGACCCCGCATCGGGGGTGACGAGCCCCCCGAGGACATTGAGCAGCGTCGACTTCCCCGCCCCGTTCGCGCCCAGCAGTCCGACGACTTCTCCGGCGGGCACTTCGAGGTCGGCGCCACGGAGAGCGACGACCGGTCCGAAGCGCTTCTCGATGCCTCGAAGTCGTACCCTATGGGTCGTCACGACGCTCCGGTTTCGCCCTCGACGAAGGGGACGCGTGGAACCTCGAGCGTCCCGTCGCGAATGGCGCTACGCGCCTCGTCGATACGGGACATCACATCGGTGGGAATCCGGTCCGCGAGCGCGGGGTTCACGACGAAGTCCACCACGCCGTCGGCCGCACCCGTGTAGATCGCGGCTCCACCGAGCCCGCCTTCGGCCCACGAGTCGGCCACGGTCAGGAACGCCTGTGGAATGCGGATCACGGCGCTGCCGAGGATCACGTCCGGGGCCACCTCGTTCTGGTCGTTGTTCATCCCGATCGCCCAGACGGTGCGACCCTCCTCGACGGCTTCGCGCACCGCCTGGAAGATGGCGAAGGAGCCGGCATCGACGTTGTGCACGAGCACGTCGGCGCCGCGATTCAACTGCGCCACCGCGGCCTCCTTGGCCGCTCCCACGTCGTTCCAATCGCCCGTGAACGATTCGAGGATCTCCACATCCGGGCGAATCGCCCTGGCTCCGGCCTCGAAGGCACGGAAGGTGCCCTGAACCGGCGGAATCTCGACCCCTCCCACCATACCGATGGTCCCCGTCTCGGTTACGGCCGCCGCCGCCATGCCCGCCAGATACGTCGCCTCCTCGAGACGGAAGATGAGGGGGACGACGTTGTCGGAGATCTGGCCTCCTCCGGACACGACGAAGGTCGTGTTGGGGAAGCGGGGGCCGGCTCGCATGGCCGCGTCCTGGTATTCGAAGCCGTGTGCGAACACGAGGTCGTAACCGGACGACGCGTACGCCAGAAACGCTTCGTCGAACTCGGCCGGTGTCGCCGTCTGCTGGTGGCTGACGGCGGCACTGCGCTCCTCCTCGAGCCGGAGCAGGCCCTCGTAGGCGCCCGCGTACCATCCGGCGTCACTGACGGGGCCGGTCGTGAGGAGCGCCGCACGGAGGGTTCCGTCGGTCTCGGTGTCCCCGCCGCCACCACAACCCACGGCGGCCGCGAGCGTCAGGATCCATGCGCGAGATCGTAGCATAGGTCGGACTCTGCCTCGTATTGTCGGAGCTTCGTCGGGCCCGGTATGTTCGGGTCGGGTTCCCGCCCCCGCGAGTCGGTACACCATCATCGACCCGTCGTTACCCTCCCCGGAGACTTCATGACTGAGCAGCGCGGCAATTGGACTTCCAGCGCCGGGTTCGTCCTCGCGGCCACCGGAAGCGCGATCGGACTCGGAAACCTGTGGAAGTTCCCCTTCATTACCTGGGAGAACAACGGCGGTGCCTTCGTCCTGATGTACCTGGTGTGCATCATGGCGGTCGGGCTTCCGATCATGATGGCCGAGCTGCTGATCGGCCGCTCGAGTCAGAAGAGCGCTGTCGGCGCCCTGAAGGAAGCGGTGGGTCCGGCCTGGGGCGTTCTCGGACTGTGGGGCGTCCTCTGCGGCTTCATCCTGCTCAGCTACTACACCGTGATCGCCGGGTGGTCGCTCTTCTACTTCGCGCAGACCGTCGGCTGGACCGCGGGCGGATTTCCCGACGGGCTTCAGACGGGTGACCTCTTCGGCGAGCAGGTCTCCAACCCCGGACTCCAGCTGGTCATGTCGCTCGGCTTCAGTATGGCGACGGTCGGCGTCGTCTACTTCGGGGTTCAGAAGGGGATCGAGCGGATCGCACGACTCTTCCTTCCGATCCTCTTCGGCATTCTGCTCCTGATGCTGTTCAGTGCCCTCCAGATGGAGGGGTCGGGTGAGGCCCTGGCCTTCGTCTTCCGCCCCAGCTTCAGCGAGTTGGAGCCCGCCGGTATCCTCGAGGCCCTCGGCCACTCCTTCTTCACGCTCTCCCTCGGGATGGGCGCGATGATCACCTACGGCTCCTACATCGCGAAGGACCAGTCGATCGTGAAGGCGTCGGCCGTCATCGTCGTGCTGGACACGGTGATCGCACTGGTGGCCTGCCTCATCATGTTCTCCGTGATCTTCTCCGTCGCGGGGATGGCGGAGCAGGTCGGTGGCTCCACCGTCGGGATGCTCTTCATCTCCCTTCCGCAGCTCTTCTACACCGAAGTGCCGTTCGGCACGATCCTGGGACCACTCTTCTACGTCCTCGTGGCGCTCGCGGCCCTCACTTCGACGATGTCCCTCCTCGAAGTGGTCACGTCGTACGTGATCGACGAGCACGGCATTTCGCGGCACAACGCCACGATCCTGTGCGGAGCGGCCGTCTTCGTCTTCACCATCTTCGCCGCCCTCTCCTTTGCCGACGTTCCGGTCCTCTCGACGCTGGCCGTCTTCGAGGGTAAGACGGGGTGGTTCGAAACGGCGGACCACTTCGTGTCGAACTGGATGCTCCCGACCGGCGGTCTGGGTATCACGATCGCGGCGGGTTGGTTCATGACCCGCGAGAAGTCCGAGGCTGAACTCGTCGATGCCACGACGCCTGCCTGGTTCAGCTACGGCGCGTGGCGTTTCTTCATCCGCTTCGTCGCTCCCGCCGCCATCTCGGCGATCATCATTGCAGTCATGTTCTTCGGGGTGGACTTCAGCTAGGGCCGCAACCGGGGTCTCTTCGAGACGAAGCCCCACGTCCGGCGGCCGGGCGTGGGGCTTCGTGTAATTTCTTGGCTGGTCAGTTGATGACCGCGGGCAGCCTCCGCACCACCACGATCGGCACACCGAAGTCGTCCTCCTCGACGAAGGCGGCCAATCCGTCCGGGCCGAAGGCGTCGGGCACCTCGGTATCGCCGGCTGCGAGTGTGCCGGCGTACTGACCCGTCGACGTCAGAACATCGATGGGCCCCGACTCTTCGAGCCCCTCCCCGCGACGCTGCACCCAGAGCTTCCCCGACCAGCTCGCGTTCAGGCTGTTGATGACCGGGAGTTCGGGATAGAAGCGCATCTGCGCGATCTGCCCCTCCTGGATCTCCCGGATGGCCTCGGGACTGATCGACCGGGCACCCCCGCCATCATTGACCATCATACGCATGCGGGGACCATCCCCCGACTCGAGGGCCTCGAGGCGGCGCGCCTTCTCGGCCTCCTCCATCCGATCGGTCACGGGGCGGGCCTCGAAGGGCCGACGCACGACCCGGGTGACCTCACCGGACGACCGGGCCACCTTGATGGTGTACGCCGACGAGTCGGAGAAGGCGACCCCGCCGTCGGGTAGGGTGGCGACGAGGAGGCTCGGCTCCCACGTCCGCGGCATGCCCGCGCTCATACTGATCCGTACGCCCCCGCCTTCGATCTCCGTCGGCGCACCTCCCTGGTCCGGCGGGGGCATCCAACCTTCGGCGATCGTAGACGTCTCGATTCGGTCCCCTTCGAGCGAGATCAGTTCGATGGGTCGGGTGGTCGGCGGCTCCACCGGGGCTCCGTCGCGGGTGACGACGGCCTGGACGCTCCCACCGCCGGCTTGCACCACGGCGTTGCCACCCGGATACGGCTCGAAGCTCCCCACGCGGAGCACACCGGAGTCGAAGTCCATCGCCACCATGCGTTCGAAGGCGCCGCTGGGGTCGAAGAGTTGGTAGGACCGGTGCCCGAGGTCGAGGACGATCACCCGTCCCTCACGACTCACCGCAAAACTCATGGCCATCCTGAACTCGCCCGGTCCCTCCCCCGGACCACCGATCGTTCGCACGAACATCCCCTCCCGGTCGATGACGGTGATGGAGGAGGACTGTCGGTCGAGAACGTAGAGGTTGCCCTCGGCGTCGAAGGCGGCGCCCGCGACCTCCCCGAACGTCTCCCACGCCTCACCGTCGAACGAACCCACACGGTAGACTTCCTCGAAGTCCGCCCGAATCAGGCGGTCCTCGGCGGGAAGGTCGACGACGCTTTGCCCTGCGGCCGAGACGGGCGCCAGCGCAAGGGCCACGAGCACCCCCCACCTCCTCGTCGGCTTCATCGAATTCGACCTCGAAACCTCCACGCACCACCCCCTTGCTCGCCACTGGCCGTGAACCCACTACGACAGGTGTAGGACTTCTGGACATCGACTGTGACGAGCCACGGACGAGGGAGGGTTGCCGTCGCAGGGCTTGGCCGCCGGCGCTGCGCCCCGCACCTTTCCTGAGGGTTCGAGACACCGCAGGACGACTTCAGCGTCGAGCCCCTGGCCCGAGCGTCGTCGCACACGGTTGCGACGGCGCTGATTCTTCCGAGGACGTGCATGATCAAGGACCTACTCGACCGACCGATCGAGAAGCGCCCCACGGCGCTCGAATTCGAGGGACGAATCCTCTACCTCCTGGACGACACCGAGCTCGTGAAGGCGCAGCTCTACGACGGACAGGACATCGAGCTCACGGACGAGTCGAAGGCCAACCTCAGGGATCAGATCTCCACCGACGAGATCACGCCGGCGTACATCTGCTTCTTCTACGACGAGACCCTCGGGGACTTCCCGTACCTCGGCCTCCGCACGACGAATCAGAGCACCGGTGAGACCGACTACCCGGTCGAGCGGAACGCCGTACGCAACGGGGGTTTCGTCTGCTCCGTCGCCGGCAAGCGGCGCGGTAAGGGCTCGAGTCGGGAAGCGAGCCCGTACGCCGAGCTGCATGCAGGCATCAAGGTCGTCGTGGCCGAGAGCATCGAGCGTATCTACAACGAGAACTGCCAGAACCTCGGCGTCCTGACGACGAACGATTTCTCGATCATCGATCGGATCAAGGCCGGTGAGGTGATCGACCTCTCCGAGTTCACGGCGGGTAAGGACGAGATCACCCGGCAGATCATCGAGTACGGCGGGCTCTTCGAGTTCAACGTAGCCCGTCTTCAGGGCAAGGTGACCATCCCGCGGACCGCTGCACAGGGCGGGCTACCCGAGGGTGGCGCGGTGACGATGGAGGCCCCACCGGCTCGCCGCCCGATGACCCTGGCCGAGAAGATCTTCGCCCGGCACCTCGTGACCGACGCGGCTGCCGGAGCGACGGGTGTCGACTGGGTACGCCCCGGCGACGCCGGCTTCTTCCGCACGGACATCCGGTTCAGCCACGAGTACGTGACGCCGATGGCCTCGATCTTCTTCGAGGACAAAGTCGGTGAAAACGCCAAGGTCGTGGACGCCGACTCCATCCTCTTCTTCCGCGACCACCTGACCTTCCTCGAGAAGGTCATGAGCCAGGAGCGGATCGAGCAGGGCCTTCTCGACGTGGCCAAGGAGCTCGAGGTCAAGCAGCGCACCTTCGCCGAGAAGCAGGGCGTGACGCTGTACGGTGAGCAGATGGGCCACAAGCTGGGTTCGCAGGCCATCTGCCACTCG
Source organism: Gemmatimonadota bacterium (assembly GCA_030430625.1). Lineage (GTDB taxonomy): Bacteria > Gemmatimonadota > Gemmatimonadetes > Longimicrobiales > Gaopeijiaceae > UBA2589. The sequence continues at coordinate 2,246 of JAUIKL010000104.1, read as the reverse complement.
AAGATCCTCGAGGAGTACGCCGAGCCCGGCATGCTCATCATCGGGACCGACTCCCACACACCGCACGCCGGCGCCATCGGCGCCGTGGCCTTCGGCGTGGGCACGACCGCGATCTTCAACTCGTGGATCACGAAAGACGTCCGCGTGAAGGTGCCACCGTCGTTCAAGGTGGTGATCCATGGCGAGCCGGCGCCGAACGTGACCGCCAAGGACTACATGCTGGAGATCCTCCGGCACCCGTACATCCGTGACGGTGAAGCGATCGGACAGATCATCGAGTACGCCGGACCCGCCGTCGAAGCGCTGTCCGTGGACGAGCGTGCGACGATGGCCAACATGGCCGCCGAGGTCGGCGCCTTCACCGGAATCGTGGCCGCCGACGAGAAGTCGGTCGAGTTCATGGTCAACGAGCGCGGAATGGACCGCGCTCGGGCGGAGGCCCTGGTCGAGGGCATGCAGTCGGATCCCGATGCCGAGTACGTGAAGGTGATCGAGATCGACGCATCGACCATCCGCCCGATGGCGGCCCTGCCGAACGACCCCGGCAACGGCGTTTTCATCGACGAACTCGGGGACGAGCCGATCCGGATCGACATCGCGTACGCGGGCTCGTGCACGGCGGGCAAGAAGGAGGACATGGACATGTACGCCCGTGTCTTCGCCGAGGCGGATGCTCAGGGACTGCGCGTCCACGCGGACGTGAAGGCCTTCATCCAGTGCGGATCGACCGAGGTTCGGGAGTACTGCCGGGAGCAGGGGTACCTGGAGCTCTTCGAGCGCATGGGTGCCGAGTTCATCGAGCCGGGATGTGGAGCATGCATCGCAGCCGGGCCCGGGGTGACGGCCTCCCCCGACGAAGTGTCCATTTCGTCCCAGAATCGGAACTTCCCCGGTCGTTCCGGCCCGGGGAATCTGTACCTCGGCTCTCCCTACTCGGTGGCGGCCAGCGCAGTCTGTGGCTACGTGACCAGTTGGTCTCCGGGCCAGTCCTTCGAGCCGGTCGACGCCCGGAAGCTGGCTACGATCTGAAGGAGGGCGGTCGGGAGCCGGGAGCCTACGGGAAGCAACCGTGTAGGTAGTTCGGGTCCTTGACCTTCGCCCTTCCCGGGCGTCATACCTTCGGGCACAGGTACCCGAGCGCTTCGACTTCTTGTGAACACCCGACTCCACCCACGAAGTACGGCACTACGCACAGCAGGCCTCCTGCTGGCGTTTCTGCACACGTGGGCAACCTCACTGGCGGCCGTCGATGCCGTGCTCGAGGTCGAGTCGACGGGCGTACCCGCTCACATCGAGTCCCACGAAGCCACGGACTGTGGCCACCATCACGACCACCTCTTCTGCGAGGTGGTTCGTTCAATCGGCTCCACCACTGGGTCGGCCGTCCGACCACAGGTGGATGCGGGAGCCCTCCGGCTCGTCGTGCCGCACGAGCTGAGCTCCACCACCAGGGCTCGCTCCGCTCTGCCACCGGGTCTCTTTGGACCCCGAGGTCCTCCCGCCGCCTGATCCCCGGCCCCCGGCCGGTCCCCGAACGTATTCGGTGTCGTGCCCGCCTCGTGGTACCAGTGAACCCAGGCGTTGGCACGGCATCCTCGGATCAGAGTGAGCGCGGTCGGCCTTCCGACCGAAGGACAGCTCGTTGGACCCTCGTACCCCCCATATCCGGACCATCGTCCTTGCGACGATGGCACTCGTCTTCACACTCCTCCCCCTACCCGTGCTCGGCCAGGTGGCCGAACACGAAGGGGAGATCGAGGGCGTGGTGCGCGATGTCGAGTCGGGCGAGCCACTGGCAGGTGCCACGGTTCGTCTGCTCGACACGGGTCAGGGTGCGGTAACACACGGCGACGGCTCCTTTCACCTCGTCCGGATCACCCCCGGGGTGCACGTCATGCTCGTCGAGCGGCTCGGCTACGCAGCACAGCGCTTCGACGTCACGGTCGGCGAATCGACACCCGTCGTCATCATCGAAATGACACCGTCCGCTCTGGACATCGGCGGCCTGGTGATCACCGGAGCACTGTCCGAACGAGGGGCGGACGAGACGCTTCGCCCGGTCAACGTGCTATCGGGACAGGATCTACAGCAGCGTCTCCAGTCGACGGTGGCAGCGACGCTCTCGTCGGAGCCCGGTCTGGCCTCGACGACCATGGGCCCCGCCACCGCCCGACCCGTGATCCGGGGTATGAGCGGCGACCGGGTTCTCATGTTGGAGGACGGAGCACGCGTCGGAGACGTATCGA
>JAUIKL010000103.1 GCA_030430625.1 Gemmatimonadota bacterium | reverse complement strand
GTATCCGCATTCGGGGTAGACCCCGTGGCTCATTACGAACGCCAACCGGGCCAGTTCTCGATCGTGCGCCTCCATCAGCCGGACCGCTTCGAAGATCTCTCGGCCGAGCGGGTCGTCCTGCGGGCAGGCGTGGAAGCCGAAGTAGCGTGGGGTATCCACGCGGCCGTCAGCCGCGAGGTCCGCCACTGCACGCTCGACGTCCCGGTGGTCCTGGGCGTCGGCCGGGGCGCCCCCGACGACCAGAGCGAGGACGCAGACCGAGATGGGAGCAGGCGACCGGCGCGTGATGGGCATGAGTTGTGGTACGCCCGTCCCGCCGCGTCGGGTCCCGGGGGCGCAGAACTGGCGTTGGACATTCCGCACACGGGGCACCACGTTGCGCATGGGCTGCGCATTGTCGCGCGGCAGCAGCTGGGCGCAACTCGATGGCGACGCCAGGGAGGTGAGTGGTGACGACACCCTTGGATCGGTCTCGCCTCGTAGGACGAACGTGCGCGCTCCTGATGTCGTGCCTCGTCCTCACCTCCGCGTGCGGGTCCGAGGACCACGAGCCCGCGCCCACGGCGGAGGTCCCGGTGTGGAGGGTGGGCGCCGAGCGAACCTTCGTGGCGGGTACGAGTCCCCACCCCGACGCGGCGCTCCACCTTGTCCTCGATGCGGCCACTCGATCGGATGGCACGGTGGTCGTCGCGAACGGAGGGCTCGAGTCCCGACTACCGATCTTCGGCCCCGATGGGTCCTACCTTCGGTCGATCGGGCGGCTCGGGGATGGACCGGGAGAGTTCCGGTGGGTTTCGCATCTCGAGCGGGTCGACTCGGACTCCATCACGATCTTCGACGCATCCCTCTCGCGGATCACGACGGTGGCTCCCGACGGTGGCGCGAAGGTCGTGGCCGTACGGGCCGCCGGAGCTGGTGGCGCTGGGGACATCCGACGCTTCCGCTCGGTGCTCAGACTTGCAGGTGGATGGGCCGCCCTCGAGATGGACTACCCGATGCCGGGCGAAGTCGGTGACATCATCCGGGATACGATCGCCGTCGGTGTGCTGCGGCAGGGGCTCTCTGTATTCGATGCCGTCGCCGAACTGCCCGCCCTGATGTCGACGACCTTCGACCTGGGCGGACGCCCGGCCTTCGGCACTCCGGCGTTCTCCCCCCTCGTCGTCCGCGGAACGTGGGGTCGGTGTCTCTTCGTCGGGACCGGAGAGACGGCGGAGATCATGGTGTATTCGTCGACCGGTGAGCGGGTCGGGTCGTTCACGGGACCCGGAAGCCCCCGCCGGGCGACGGGAGCGGACTTCGACGCATGGATCGAGCATCGTCTCGAGTCGGCCGATGTCGACGAACGGGAGATGCTGCGCTCGTCCTTCCGGGACATGGCCTGGGTCGAATCACTGCCGTTCTACAGGCAACTCTTCGTCGACCCGTGGGGGCGGATCTGGCTCCAAGAGTTCGCTGTCCCTGCGGGAGCGGGACGCCGGTGGTACCTGGTCGATCAAAGCGGTCACCCCGTGGCCGAGGTCGAGACGCCGGAGCCCGTGAGAGTCTTCGAGATTTCGGACGAGGGAATCCTGGGTCAGACGGTGAACGAGTTCGGGGAGGAGTTCGTCGTACGCTTCCCTCTGGGTGACGTACCGGCTGGGGGTGCGGGGGGAGAGATCGAAGCGTGTGTGCCATGAGGACGTCGATGAATCGGTGTCGGGCGCTGCTTCTTCTCTGTACGCTCGGCGGGGGTGTGAGCCCCGACGCAGCCGAGTCCCAGCAGGTCACGCTTCGGGACAGCGCTGGCGTGGTGATCCTTCGAGACGACCGTACGGCTGCACCGCCGACCTGGAGCGTTTCCGATCGGCCCGACCTTCGCCTCGGCGGCCCGACCTCCGAACTCTGGCAGCTCCGCGCCGTGATACAGACCGACGACGGCCGGGTCGTGGTACTGTCCGGTGGGACTCTTCAGGTCCACGTGTTCGGCCCGGACGGTGGATCGTTGGCCGTGATGGGTGGGCGGGGTGGCGGTCCCTGCGAATTCACCTTGCCCATGACGATGGCCCTTGCCGGCGCGGATACCCTTCACGTCGTCGATCGCCGGTCGGTGAAGACCTTCCTCCTCGATGGATCGTGTGTGGGTTCGACCGCGGCACCTACGATCCCGGCTGGATTCGGATCGGGCGTGACCGCTCAAGCCTTCGGACGTCTGTCGAACGGGATGTTGGTGTACACCGGCTCCTCATTTCCGACGGCGCCCGCTGAAGGGCGACCGTTCCGGCTGCAGCAGTACTTCGGGGTGGGGCCGCCGGGGGAGGTGGTCCCGTTGTCCGGATCCTACCTGGGGGTCTCGCAGGAACGGATCGACGATCAAGGGGGGATGGACATCGTGGCCCCTCCCTTCGCACGGGCCAGCTTCATCGCGGTTTCACCGGAGGCGCCTCTACCGATCGCGGCGGTGGACACCGAGCGGTTCGAGGTCCACCTCTACGACGAGAGCGGTGAGCTGCGACGCATCGTGCGGGGCCCCGTGCAGCAGACATCGGTTCGGCCCGAATGGGTCGAGGCGTGGAAGGAGCGGCAACGAGCGCGGGACTGGACCAGCGCCATCCTCCCGCGCCTGGAACGACAGTGGGCACGAATGACCGTTCCGGAGACGTTGCCTGCTCTGCAGGCGATCACGCTCGACAGCGAGGGGCTTCTCTGGGTCCAACGCGTCGTGGTCGACCCGGCAGCGCCCATCGTCTTCGACGTCTTCGACCTCGAGCGTGGGCGGGTGGCGGAGGTCACGGTGCCGGCGGGCATGTCCCGTTCCCCTCACATCGGTCGTGATTACCTCGTCGCGGTGTGGGAGGACGGCCTCGGCGTCGAGACGGTCGAGCGGTACCGACTCGTGCGGCGCCCCTGAACGGTCATCCCGCCCACCCTGGAACCGTGACACTCCACCCGTGATTGTTCATCCGTCAGGGCCACCCCCGAAGAGGGCACGTCGATGCGGATCGGAGTCGTTGGAGCAGGTGGTGCGGGTGGGCACTTCGCGGCCCGCTGGGCCGAGGCGGGCCATGAGGTCACGGTCGTGGCGCGCGGCGCGCACGGTGAGGCGATCGACGGGTCGGGGCTGAAGCTCCTCAGCCCCCTGGGAGACGTCGACGTCCGGCCGGGACGAGTGGCGACGATCCCCGAACTCCCGGAGATCGACTGTCTGGTCTTCGCGACGAAGTCGTTTCAGCTCGCGGAGGCCGCGGCTGAGGCTGCGTCCCTCCCTGGGTCGTTCGCGACCTTCGGGCTCCAGAACGGTGTCACGGCCACGCGGGTGCTGCGCGACGCCCTTCCTCGGGCGACGGTCTTCGGCGCGACCTGTCGGGTCATCTCTCTGATCGACGGCCCGGGTGTGATTCGGCACGTCGGCGCGCACCCGACGATCATCCTCGGAGCGGTCGGTGAGGTTCCGGCCTCTGCGGGCCCGGAGTTGGCCGAGGCACTCGACGTACCGGATAAGCTGACGGTCCTGGCGTCCGACCGGATCGACTTCGAGATCTGGAACAAGTTCCTCTTCTTCGCGCCGATCAGCGGTGTCGGGAGTGCGTCGGGGCTCACGATCGGGGCCCTCCGCGACCACGGCGAGTGGCGGGAGCTGCTGGCGGACGCGATGTCGGAAGTGAAGACGATCGCGGCCGCGGCCGACGTGGCGCTGGGGGACGACGCGGTCGAGCGGACGCTGGCCTTCGTGGACGGCCTCCCGGCCGAGGGCACGAGTTCACTCCAGCGCGACATCGCGGAGGGACGACCGAACGAGTTGTCAGAGCTGTCGGGGCGTGTGGTTCAGATGGGTGAGGAGTTCGGCATCGCGACGCCGGCACACGCCACGATCCTCGAGCGAATCGAGCAGCGGGCGGGCTGATCTCCGGCGCGGGGGCGCCTACTCGGCGGCCCGCAACCGCTCGATGTCTCCCGAGCAGATGGCGGCCACGTTGCGCGTGACCTTCTCCGCACTCCAATCCCACCACGCGATCGCCTCCAACTCGGCCCTCACCTCTTCGTCGAAGCGGTAGCGGAGAACATCGGCCGGGTTGCCGCCCACGATGGCGAAGGCGGGTACGTCCTTCGTGACGACCGCGCCGGTCGCGATGATTGCTCCGTTCCCGATCGTGACTCCGGGCATCACCGTGGCGCCGTACCCGATCCAGACGTCGTGTCCCACGCGGGTATCGCCTCGATGCGGCCAGCTGTCGGGTGCCGCGGCCTCCCACCCTTCGCCGAAGACGGGGAAGGGGAAGGTCGTGTGCCAGTCAGTGGGGTGGTTCCCGCCGTTCATGATGAAGCGGGTCTCGGCGGCGATCGAGCAGTAGCGGCCGATCAGCAGTCGGTCCCCGATGAAGTCGAAGTGGTAGAGGACGTTCTCCTCGAACCGCTCGACCCCCTTCGGGTCGTCGTAGTACGTGTAGTCCCCCACCTCGATGTTGGGCCGCGTGATGAAGTTCTTCAGGAAACCGACGCGGTCCGCTCCCTGGATGGGATGGCGCGTCTCGGGTGAAGGACCGTGCATGTGGGGTCGTCTCGGTAGCGAGGGCAGGCGAGGAACGTTGTCCGCGAAGGAGACGGCGGTCCAGAGGGGGAGAACCCTGGCTTCGCGCGAGCGCCTCAGGACAACTTGGTGGAGGGGAGACGAGACGGAGGTCGGTGATGGCTGGTAGGCAACGGGAGGCACATCGAGGGGCGCGGTGTCGGTCCATCGTGTGCGTCGTGGCGTGTCTGCTCGGGTCACCTGCGGCGGCCGACGCACAGGGCTTCCCCGCGGCCCACCCCTCCGAGCTGATCGTGACCGAGGTCGGCGACAGCGTCGTTCTCTCCGGTGTCCTGCGGGCCGCGGAGAGTGGACAACCGCTCGCTCAGGCTCAGCTGTACGAGGTAGGGTCCCGTGACGGGACCCTTAGTGACGAGCGGGGCTGGTTTCGGCTGGCCCTCTCGAAGCCGTTGACCGCGCCGCTGCGGGTGGAGCGTATCGGGCACGAACGACTCGAACTCGAACCGGCGGTGCTGGATCGACGGGCCGACCTCTACGTGAAGCAGTTCGCCATGGCCTACTGCGACTTCGTCTTCTCATCTCAGGCGGAACCGCCGACCGACACCGTTCCCGGGCTGGTGACGGTGAGACTCCTCGACGTCGAGACCGGCCACGCCGTTCGCGAGCCGGCTCGACTCGTCGTCGAGCGGCTGGACGAGTTCGAGTCGGGACCTCGCGAGTCCGTCGTCGAGCCGGCCGACTCGGTCGCACTTCCCATTGTCGGCCCCGGTGTCTACCGACTGGACGTCCGAGTCGAAGGGTTCGAACCGTCACGGGTGGGGCCCTTTCAGATCCCGACGAAGGTGTGCGTACCCTTCGAGATAGGTCGCCACCACCAGGACGTGTGGATGACCCCTCGTTGACCTCCCATCTCGCCCGCTAGTACAATTCTGTACGACTCGTACAGGAGGTGAGGTGTGGGGAAGGGGAGCGAGGTCGACGGGTTTTTGCCGCTCAAGCCGGCGCACTACCTGATTTTGCTGTCGCTCGTGGAGTCCGAACTCCACGGCTACGGGCTGAAGAAGGCGATCGCGGCGCGGACGGGTGGTCAGGTGAGGCTCGGTGCGGGGTCGCTGTACCGATCCCTGGCGCAGCTGACCGACGCGGAGTTGATCGAGCCGGTGGACCGCGATCCGGACCCCCTCGAGGACGAACGGCGGAGCTACTTCCGGATCACGCGGAAGGGTCGTGAGGTGGCGGCCGCCGAGACGAACCGGCTCGCGGCGTTGGTGGCGGGCGCGCGCGCGGCGGGCGTGGGAGGCTGAGGATGCTGCGTCTCCTCCTGCTCCTCTATCCGCCGGCCTTCCGCGAGGACTTCGGGCCCGATGCCCTGCGGATGCTTCGTGCCGACCTGTCGGAGGCCCGACGCTCGGCCGGTGTCCTTTCTCCACTGGTGGTACCCCGCCTGTTGGCCGACTTCGCCCTGCAGGGTCTCCTACGACGCTGGGATGGCGCGGGGGCGGCCTGGTCCGGCTTCGCCTTCGGCTGGGGGCAGGACGTCCGCCTGGCCATTCGCTCGAGCCTCCGCCGTCCGGGCTTCGCCCTGGTCTCCGTGGTGTCGCTTGCGATCGGTGTCGGGGTGAACGGGATCATGTTCTCGGTGACCGACTCACTCTTCCTGCAGGAGATTCCAGGGGTGGACGAGCCGGAACGGATCCTCGAGATCGGGACGGTCCAACTCGACCGGGATCGGTTCATCGGCTTCAGCTATCCGGACTTCCTCGATCTGCGCGCGCATGCACCGCTCGACCGCGCGGTGTTCACGAGCATGGAAGCCGTGAGCCTGCTGGAGGACGACGGCGGACGGTTGTCCCAGGCGATGTTCACGTCGACCGGTTACTTCGAGACGCTCGGCGTGCGCCCGGCCCTCGGTCGAACGTTTCACGCGGGCGAAGAGGTCGGCGTGGGGGAACACCCCGTGGTCATTCTCTCCCACCGAACATGGGTGGATCGTTTCGACGGGCGCGCGGACGTTCTTGGGCAGACCCTCCGAGTGAACCGGGAACCGTACACGGTGGTGGGCGTGGCGCCCGCCGACTTCACGGGACACCTCTTCGGTCTCTACCCCGACCTCTGGCTCCCGCTGACCCAGCACCCGGCCGCCGTGTCCGATCCGGAGCGGTACTTCCAGAGCCGGACACGGAGCTGGGGCGCGGTGCTCGGCCGGATGGATTCCGGCACCGACCTGGACGAGGTCAACGCGGCGCTCTCGACCATCTTCGCGCGGCTGGCCCAAGAGTATCCGGAGTCGAACCAGAACCGAGGCGCACGCGCTGCCCAGGCGGGGATGGCCCCGGCCGATGCCCGCGCGCCGATGATGATGACGTTCGCACTGATCACCCTCCTCACGATGCTCGTTCTGGCGGCGACCTGCGCGAACGTGGCGGGGATGTTGCTGGCCCGGGCGTCGGCCAGGGAACAGGAGATCGCGATCCGTGCGGCCCTCGGGTCCCCACGAAATCGCCTCGTCCGACACCTGATGACGGAGGCAATGATCGTCTTCGGCGTCGGAGGCGCCGCGGGCATCGGATTGGCTCGTTCGGTTCTGGGCATCGATCCGAACCGCTTTCTGCCGGTCTCGATTCCGATCGACCTCGACTTCTCGCTCGATGGGCGGCTGGCGCTCTTCGGGCTTCTGCTGACCCTGGGCGTGGGGCTCGTCTTCGGGCTGATGCCGGCGCTCAACGTCACGAAACAGGAACTGTCGTCGACACTCCGGGACCCCGCCGGGGGAACAGGCGCGCGGGCCAGCCGGCTCCGGAGGGTCTTCGTCAGCGCTCAGATCGCGATCACGGTTCTGCTCCTGGGCCTCTCGGGGCTGTCGCTCCGAAGCGTCTTCGCCTGGGCCGACCTCGAGGCGGGCTTCGACATCGACGACGTCTACCTCGTCAGCTTCGACCTCGATCAGGAGGGGTACGACGCGGAACGGGGTACGGTCTTCCTCGACGACCTGGTGGCGCATCTGGAGGCGCAACCGGAGATCTCTGCGGCCGCCGTGGCGTCCGAGATGCCGCTCGACGGAGCGTCGAGTGCGATGCCGGTCTGGCCCGACGGACAGGGATCCGAGCGGTGGGTGCAGAGTCACTTCGGATCGGTGCGACCCGGCTACTTCGAGATGCTCGGGATCGGCGTGGTGCGTGGACGACCCTTCACGTCGACGGACGGCGCGGACGCCGGTCGGGTCGCGGTGGTGAACGAGGCGTTTGCGGAGGCGGGGTGGCCGGACGGACGTGCGGTCGGACGTACGATCTCCTTCGGCCTCGATCCGGCCACCTACACGGTGGTCGGCGTGGTGGAGGACACGAAGGCGGACGGCATCACCGATCGACGGGCTCCCCAGGTGTTCACCGCGCTGGCACAGAGTTGGGTCGGAGACCTCCACCTGGCGGTCCGCCGGGCACCCGGGGCCGAAGGCTTCAACGGTGCGCTGAACCGAGAGATCCTGTCGGTCGATCCGGCGGTGGCGCTGTCCCGGGTCCGCTCGATGGAGCAGACGTCGCGGGTCATGCTCCTCCCGCACCGACTGATGGCGGGGACGGCCTCGGCCCTCGGGGCGCTCGCGCTCTTCCTCTCTGCGCTGGGGCTCTACGGAGTGATCGCCTTCGCGGTCACGCGGCAGACCCGGGAGATCGGCGTGCGGATCGCTCTCGGCGCGGGTCGCGGAAAGGTGATCGGCCGCGTCGTGGGGAGCGGGCTGCTCCTGGCCCTACCGGGCACGGCGATCGGCCTTCTTCTGTCCCTGACGCTGGGTCAGGTGATCCAGGGGATTCTACCGGTGAGCGCGTTCGATCCGATCACCTACGCGGGCACGATGGGCGTGCTCGTCGTGGTCGTTCTGACCGCATGTCTGGCGCCCGCTCTCAGGGCTGCTTCGATCCACCCGATGGAAGCCCTTCGCTTCGAGTAGCACGCCGTCCGTCAGATCGTGCAGCCACCGGAGAAGTTGACCGCAGCGTACTGGGTGCTGGCCTCGGCGACCTTGTCCTCGTGTGTCACGCGGATCGTCAACTGGTTGGAGACGCCGGCCCGACGCGGGGAGCAGTACGCCAGAATGTAGAAGCTGTTGGCGAGGGCTTCGATCTGGTCGCCCACGACGGAGAACTCGCCGAGGAGGGACTCGGCGTCATCGGCGAAGGCGGAGCCGGAGCGGCCGATCTGGGTCAGGAAGGCTTCGTCGATCTCGCCTCGTAGTCCGATCGAGTAGATGGCGATCCCGCTCGACTGGACGGAGGACAGCGCCGTCGAGGCCGGGACGCGGTTCGCCTGATCCGTGCCGTCCGTGAAGATGACGAGCGCCCCCGACTGGATGAGGCCGTTCTGGGAGACGTCGACGAGACGCTGCTCGACGGTCTCGATGCCGAGTTGAACGGCGCCGTTGAGGTTCGTCGAGTTGTCCCGCGTGACATCGGCGGTGAGGCTGTCGATGGCCGAGACGAGCGCGTCGGCGTCGTCCGTGAAGTCCATCAGCTCGACGAGGTCCGCGCCGCCGTCGAACCACCAGATACCGACGGCCACGCCGGGCGCGTCGAGAGCGTTCTCGACGAAGGCGCCGGCCGCCGTTCGGAGGAGGGGCAGAGCGTTCGAACCCGTGATACTTCCGCTCATGTCCAGGAGAAGCGCCACGCTCGACTGGAATCGGCCCGGCTTCGGCTCGAAGGCCTTGGAGGACTCGAAGCCGGAGTCGGACTCGCCGTTGTCGAGCAACTCGAAGGCCTCGACGGGCAGGTTCGGGACGGGTTCACCGTCCTCGGTGGAGACCTGGAAGGTCA
>JAUIKL010000102.1 GCA_030430625.1 Gemmatimonadota bacterium | reverse complement strand
GGCTGAAGCCGCCACCCTCGCACGGCCTCGGTCGATCATACCCTTCCCAGGCGCCGACGCCCGTATTAAACTTTGCTTAATAAACAAAGCTTAAGAGGTGGGCATGGGACGGGAATACCTCGGTGAGTTCGAACTGGTCGTTCTCTCGGCGCTCGCGCGACTCGAACGGGGGGCGTACGGGGCCTCGATCCACGCGGAGATCCTCGACGCCACGGGCCGCGACGTCTCGATACCGGCCGTCTACGTCACGCTGAAGAGGATGGAGCGTAAGGCGCTCGTGCGCTCGGCCGTCGGTCGGTCCGAGGGTTCGTCCCGCCGGCGCACGCGGAATTACACGCTCACCCCCGAGGGTCACGAGGCGGTCCAGCGTTCGCGGGAGCAGTTGGAGCGACTCTGGCGTGACGTGCCCCTGCGCGCCGACGAGGTCGGGGCGTGAACCGGCGGGTGGACCATCCCCCGCGGTGGGCCGAGCGTCTCATCCGGGCCGTGACGCCCCGCGAGGACGAGGAGTACCTCGTGGCCGACCTCGCCGAGCGTTACGAGCAGGTGGCCGCGGCGAACGGCCGCACCGTGGCTCGCAGGTGGTATCGCCGTCAGGCCCTTCGCAGCGTGCTGGCCGTTCCTTCCTTCGCCTCCGTGGAGGTCGTCGACGGTGCGGTGGGTGACGCGAAGATCGCCATGCGTCTCCTCCGCAGGCGCCCGATCTACACCCTGGGTGTGGTCGGGACGATGGCCATCGGAATCTCCTCACTCGTTTCGGTCGGCTCGATCGCGTGGGCGGTTTGGCTTTCGCCGTTTCCCTTTCCCGATCCGGACAGGGTCGTGCGGCTGTACGAGGTCGACCGTCGAGCGCTGGTCGAGTCGGCGGACGACGATGCCGGACGCTCCCGCATCTCTCCGCCTCTCCTCGAGGATCTTCGCGCTCACGATTGGGAGTCCGTGCGAGCTGTAGCCGGGGTCTCGGCCAACGTCTACGACTGGCTTCGCGATGGGGGGACGACTCGGATACAATCCGTGACCGCATCCCCCGAGCTGTTCGACATCCTCGGTATGAGGCTCGTCGCTGGCCGGGCCGTGTCCGACGATCCGGATGTCGCCGAAGTGGTGTTGACCGAGGCGTTCTGGGATCGCTCCTGGGGCTCGGACCTCGCCGTAGTCGGCCGCGACGACATGGTGCTGAACGGTGAGCCCCACCGGATCGTGGGCGTCGTTCAACCGGTAGGCCCGTTCCCTCGTGAGGCCGACGTGTACACCTCGATACGGTGGGACGCTGACCAGCTCGGCCCCGGCATGCGGGGTGCACGGTACCTGGACGTGATCGCTCGGGTCGAACCCGGCGCCGACGCCGACATCGCCTCGGCCGAGATGGACCGCATCGTCGAGGAGCTGGGACGCAGCTACCCCAACCACGAGGGGTGGGGCGGAGGGGCCGTCGTGTTGTCGGACGACCTGCTCGAACCCTACCGGGGGGTGCTCGCCCTCCTCCTGGTCGCCGGCGCGCTGTTCCTGGCCCTGGCAGTGGCCAACGTCGTGGGCCTCGTTGCGGCCCGAGGGGTGGAGGATCGTCCGGCCCGGGCGGTCCGATTGGCTCTGGGATCGTCCGAGGGGCGTCTCCTCCGGGCCAGCGCGCTCGAAGGGGTCTTGGTCGGTGCCCTTGCCGGGGCCCTCGCCATCGTCGTGAGTGCCGGCTCGTTCGGCCCCGTCCGCGCGCTGGTTCCTGTCGGGACACCCCGGGCGGACGCGATCGGACTGTCCGGGGTCGCAGTCGTGACCGCCCTCGGCCTGGCGGTCGTCGGTGGCCTCTTCGTCGGCCTGGTCGCGCACGGCTTGACCCGCCCCGGCGGATCGGGCTCGGCCCTACGAGCAGGGAGGGCGGTGATCGGCACTCGGGGGCGGTCGGCCGCCGTCGTCGGGCAGTTCACCCTGGCCACGCTGCTCGGTATCGGTGGAGCCGTGGTGTTGGCGGAGATCGCTTCGATGAGGGCCGTCGATCTCGGCTTCGACCCGACCGGGACCTCCGCCGTTCAGGTCGTCCTCTCCGGACAGCGGCACCCGACACCCGAGTCGCGCCGGGCTTTCTGGGGCGATCTCCTGACGCGGTCCGAAGCGCGCGGGATCCCGCTGTCGATCGTGACCAACGCACCGATGTCCGGCATGAGTATGCCCTGGGGCCTGTACCGCGAGGGGGATCCGGATCAGCACTTCGCGCAGTACCACATCGTCAGCCACGGCTACTTCGGTGCGCTCGGCATCGACCTGATCGAGGGAAGAGGATTCACCCCGGACGACCGAGCCGGAGGTGAGCAGGTGATCGTCGTCAGCCGGCGACTCGCTTCCGAGCTTTTTCCCGGCGCGAGTGCCGTCGGGCAGTCGTTGACGGTCGTGGGGGTCTCGAAGCGGATCGTCGGCGTCGTCGAGAGTGCGCGGCACTTCGGTCCGGATCAGGACGAGCCACCGGAGCTCTACGCTCCCTTCCCCCAGGATCCGTGGCCGCACGCGCAGGTCCTGGTCGGTGGAAGCCCCGCCGACGCAGGTGCCTTCGTGGAGGGGCTGCTGGCCGACATCGACCCGGCGCTCGAGGTGCCCGCCCTGGTCGAGTACGAGCAGTACGTGGAGCGGTGGTATCAGTCGCTGCGCCTGCAGTCGATCGTCATCGGGTTGCTGGCGGTCGTCGGCACGCTCCTGACGGCGCTGGGGCTGTATGCGGTGGTCGCGTACCGGGTCGCCGCGCGAGCCCGTGAGACCGGGATCCGCATGGCACTCGGGGCTTCGGGACGCAGGGTCTTCTCTCGAGTCGTCCGGGACGGAGCGGGCTTGGCTGCTCTGGGGACGTCGATCGGGTGTGCGGCCTGGTTCGCGGTCGGGCCCGCGCTGGCGCGCTGGGTCGGTGCTTTCGATGGTGCCCCGGGGTGGGTCGTTCCCTCGGTGGCCGTCGTGATCCTGGCCGTTGCGGGTGCTGCGTCGATCGGGCCGGCCGCCCGCTCTGTCGCTCTGGATCCGGCCACGGCGCTGGGCCGAGAGCGAGGCTGACCGCCGGCGTAGCCGTACGGAAATCCCCCGGCTGTCCGGCCGTATGGACGTTCAGGTGCCCCCGGGGAGTATCGAGATGCACGAACGACATCGTTGCACCCGTTCGATCGGAGTGTGGCTCGGCCTTCTGGCCATGGCCGCGGCGAGTCCGGCGCCGATCACGGCGCAAACCGTCCGCGGTCACGTGATCGGTTCCGGGTCCGGCTCCCCGGTCTCGGGGGCGCGGCTCGTCCTGAGGGATGCGGCCGGTGTCGTCCGGGCCGGCGTCATCTCGAGGGAGGACGGTGCGTTCGAATTGGTGGCCGACACCTCCGGCATGATGCGACTCGAAGTTCGGCACATCGGGTACAGTGACTGGAACACCGCGAGCTTCGCACTCGCTTCGGATCAACTCATCGACGTCGAGGTTCGACTCGGGGTGGAAGCGATCCCCCTCGAGCCGATCGTCGTCCTCGCCCGTCGGTCGACGGGTGCCAGCCCGGTCTCGCAATTCGAAGCCAGGATGCAGGACCCGGCGCGCGCGGGTGGGTACTTCCTACCGTCGGCGCGCATCGCGGAGCGACCGGCCGCTACGCCGACGTCCCTCGTGCTGGGAGCTCCCGGGATGAGCGTCCGCCTCGCGAGCGACGCCGGGGGACTGGATCGGAGTGTCATCATGTCCGGCGGGTGTGAGGCCCGCACCTTCATCGACGGTGTGCGCGTGGGGCAGGGGGGTGGGGCGTCCGTCGACGATCTCCTGACACCCGAGCGGATCGCGGGGGTCGAGATGTACCCCCGCTCGTTGGGGGCTCCGCCGCAGTACGTGGACCCGCACGACCCGGCCTGCGGCGTCGTTCTCTACTGGACCAAGGATCCCGAACTGGCGGGTGAGGGCGGGTGGTACGGACGGCGAATCGCGGTCGGGGTGGGATTGCTGGCCGGCATCATCACGGTCGGACTGATCGGCTGAGTGCGAACGCCGTCGTTGCGGAATGCAACGGTGGGGCCCTTCGTGGTATCTGAAACAGTGCACGGCGCGTTCGCGTAGGACGTGCAGAGGCCGACCGCTGGATGTCATCGAGTCGGCCCGTCGTTCGGGATGTGAGGATTGCCACATGATGAAGTTTGCTGCCGGACTCACGGCCTCCGGAATCATCGGCTTCCTGCTGTTGGAAGCCCTCAAGATTCTGATGGTGCCGATCACGGCGTGGGTCATGGGTCTCCTCGCGATCGCTCTGAAGATCGTGCTGGTCACGTTGGGAGCCGCTGCGGCTCTTGGCGTCGGAGTCTTCTTCTACCGCCGATCCCAGAAGGCCAGGGAAGGCTACTAGAAGCTCCACTCCCCGGCGGTCCCGAGGGGGCTGGCGGGAAGCGGACGGGGGGGCCTTATTGAGGACTCTCGGCGTCCCTGACCAGATCTCGTGCGGCCGACTCCGCGCGCGGCACAACGATCCGCTGCATATCCATGGTTTCTGCGCAGTCGATCCGCCTCCTCGTCACACTGTTCGGGTCGATGGCGGTGCACGCTGCTCCCCTGCTCGCGCAGCTCCCCGAGACCGAGGGTGACCCGGACGTTCGGCCGACCGTCGAGTTGACGATCCTCGACGTCGGTGTCGGAAGCGCGGCGGTCGTGCGAGCGCCCGGTGGGGAGACGATCCTCGTCGATGGGGGGCCGGGTGAATCCCTGAGGTTCCTGCAGCAGATGCGCGTCGACTCTCTGGCGCTCGTCGTGGCCGGCGATGCCGCCCCGGAGCACATGCGCGGACTTCTGGACGTGGTCACGGCTCGCCCCGTCGATCGATTGGCGTTCGGCCGACCCGGCGACCCGGGCGAGGACTGGACGCGCCTACAAGCGGCTCTCGGCCGCCTCGAATCGATCACCCCGATCGAGGTCGACTCGGTGGTACCCCTCTCGGTCGGTGCACTCGACGTGCGGCTGGTACCGGACCAGGGAGCGGGTCGCGGGACCGTCGGTGTCTTCGTCAGCTACGGCGACTTCTCCGCCTTCCTGCCTGCGGACGCCGATGGGGCGACGCTTCGTTCGTGGCTCCTCGGCGGTGAACTCGAACCGAGCACGGTCCTCGTTGCGCCGGCGCACGGGTCGGTGAGGGGGATCGAGCGAAACGCGTTTCGTGCGCTGAGTCCCGACGTCGTCGTGGTCTCGGCGGACGCGAGACTCCTGGGCGGAGGTCCTCACCCGGCGGCCCTGACGGCGTACGCTGCGCGGGCCGATACGATCCTCCGGACCGATCGAGACGGACACGTCAGTGTCCTGGGCTTCCCGGATGGATCGTATGTGCTCTCCGTCAGTGAGAGCCCTGCATCGGCGCCGGCCGAGGACGACGCCGTGAGTCGATCGTATGCGGATGGACTCACGGACGCCGGCGTGATCGGGACGACGCTTCCCTACCTGACGCTCGAGGTGCGGCCGAACGGAGCGGTGGGAAGGGAAGGGCTGAACGGCGAGCATGTCACCATCCGCAACGCCGGTCCTAGCCGGATCCCCATGTCGGGTTGGACCCTCTGTGACCTGTCGTCCCGGTGCTTCCGATTCCCACCGGGCTCCGGGGTCGGCGCGGGTGACATCGTTCGCGTCCACACGGGCGTGGGCCATGCCGACGGGCACGCCTTCTTCATGAACCACACCACCGAGGTCTGGAACGACGACGGGGACGAAGCGACGCTCCGAGACCCCGCCGGTCGGATCATGGCTCGGAGCGTCTACTGACCTCGTTCCACCAGGTCATCCCGCGGCCTGGCCCGCGACGTCCGCTGTGAGTCCAGGCCAGCTGGCGTAGTCACCGTCGATCAGCGTGACGTCGTACCCTCGTTTCTGGAGGAGAGCGGCCGCGAACGAGGCTCGGTTGCCGGACCGGCAGTGCACCCACACAGGACGGTCGGCGGAGACCTCCGCCAACCGGCTGTCGAGCCGGGTGTACGCGATCTGCTGGGAACCGGGGAGATGCGAAGCCGAGTGTTCGGCGGCACCGCGAACGTCGAGGATCGTACGGGTTGCCGTGTCGGGGCTCGACTCGAGCCCGGAGAAGGTCACGCGTGGGATCGAAGCGTCGGCGAAGCCGGATCCCTCGAGGGACGAGGGTGTCGCGTAGCCCATGATGTTGTCGTACCCGATCCGGATCAGACTCCGAACCGCTTCATCCACATCCGTGTCGTCCGCCACCAGGTAGATCTCGTCTGACGGGTCGACGTAGCTCCCGACGACCATCGGGAAGTTGATGCCGAGCGGAGCAAACAGGGATCCGGGGATGTGGCCTTCCATGAAGTCGACGCGGTCGGTCCGGGTGTCGACGATGACGCTGCCGGCCTCGGACCCTCTTTGGACGAGGCTCGCGACGTCGAGGAGCTCCGGGTCGGGAAGTGAGCCGAGCACCGGGATGCCTCCGCGGTTCATCTCCTTCATCCTGGCGAAGTACAGAGGTGGCTCGGGCTGGCCATCCAGGATCGAAGACACGAAACCGGATTCGTCGGACCCGAACGACAGTCCTGCATTGAAGCGCCGTTCGTATCCGACGGTCGATTGCGGCACCGAGCCCAGGGCCTTCCCGCACGCGCTTCCGGCCCCGTGGCCGGGCCAGACCTGGACATGGTCGGCCAGCTCGAGGAAGCGCGCCGTGGACGCATAGAGTTGATGGGCCGACGGCTCGCGCGCGCCGGCCACCCCGGCCGCGGACTCGAGGAGGTCCGGTCGACCGAGGTCACCCACGAAGACGAAGTCGCCGGACGCGATCCCGATCGGCTCGCTGGCGCCTCCGCCGAGGTCGGTGACGAGGAACGACATGTGTTCTGGAGTGTGGCCGGGTGTATGGAGCGCCCGGAGTTGGATGTGGCCCACCATGAAGGTGTCGTTGTCCTGGAGGTAGACCACGTCGTAGTCGCTCTCTCGGGCCCAGTGGTACTTCCAGTCGTCCGGTCCGGCGTCGGAGAGATAGAGCTTCGCGCCGAGCTGGGCCGCGGCCTCGATCGACCCGGAGAGAAAGTCCGCGTGGATGTGTGTCTCGGTGGCCGCCGTGATCCGGAGCCCCTCCTCGGCAGCGATCTCGACGTACCGGTCGATGTCGCGCTCGGGGTCGATGACGATGGCGTCCCCCGTGCGCTGGCACCCGATCAGGTAGGCGTACTGGGCGAGGTACGGGTCGAACACTTGTCGGAAGAACATGGAATACCTCTGCTTGTCAGCTGTGCGGAAGGTGGGGGCGGAGCGCGCCGTACGCGGCGACTCCGGCAAGTGCGGCGGCCACGGCCACGATCATCACCGTCAGGCCGTTGCCGAGAAGTACGTAGATCGGTCCGGGGCACGCCCCGAGCAGGCCCCATCCGAGGCCGAAGGCCGCCCCCCCGAGCCAGAACTGGGTCCCCGGGGCCCGGAATTCGTCGGTCGGGAAGGCCATGGGGCGGCCCGCCCTGGACGTGACGTCGAATCTCTTGAGGAGAGCGACGCCGGCTGCTCCCACGGCCACGGCGCTGCCGATGATGCCGTACATGTGGAAGGCCTGGAACCGGAACATCTCCTGAATCCGGAACCAGGAGACGACTTCGGCCCGGGTGAAGACGAAGCCGAGGAGGACGCCCCAAAGGAGGTAGGGCCAGAGGGCTTCGGTCGCTTCCGCCGCAGGCGGGGCGGCTGTCGTGGTGCTCGTTTCGGAAGCCATCAGCCGAGGAGGAGGGGGAGGAGGAGGTGGGTGGCGATCAGGCCCCCCGCGAAGAAGCCGAGCACCGCGATCAGCGAGGTCAGTCGGAGATTTGACAGTCCCGAGATCGCGTGGCCCGAGGTGCATCCGCCGGCGTACCGAGTGCCGAAGCCGACGAGGAAGCCCCCGACGACGATCATGACGAAGCCGGGCAGCGTCGCGAGACCGGCCCAGGAGAAGAGTTCGGAGGGCGCCAGCCCGGACAGGTCGGTCAGACCGAGGTCCTGGAGAGCGGACACGGTCGAGGGGGCGATGGCGACGTCGGTCGTGGACGCCGTGATCGACGCGAAGGACCCACCGACGATGAGGCCGACGGCCATGACGAGCCTCCAGCCCCCTTCCTCTCGCCATGGGTAGGCGAAGTAATCGCTCTTCGTCGGAAGGGTGGCTGCGCACATATCCCGGAAGGTCGACGAGAGTCCCCACTTCCGACCCGCGACCAGGTAGACGAGGGGAACCGTCAGACCGATGAGAGGCCCGGCGATCCACCAGGGCCAGGGATCACGAAGCAGCGACATGGGAACCTCGTCCGGAAAGGATGGTGAGGCGGTTTCCTGCGTCCGTTTCGAGGCGACCGCACATGATCTCGCACAGCGCGAACACGGAGTCGTCTGCGATCGAGTAGTGGGCGTGAAGGCCTTCCTTCCTGCGCTGCACGAAGCCGGACACTCTGAGCTGGGCGAGATGCTTGGAGACATTCGCCTGCTGCAGGCCCGTGGCCTCCTGGAGCTCCGAAACCGTGTGTTCACCGCCCATGAGCGTGTTGAGGATCTGGAGCCTGGTGGGTTCGCCAAGAACCCGGAAGCGGTCCGCGATCATGCGGAGGGCCTCCTGGGGGAGAGGGCTGGGATCGGCCATGGGTGAACTCGTCGGGGTGTGATGAATCACTACATGCTTATATTGCTATGTAGGAATATATGGGACGCGGCCCTGGGGTCAAGTTCTCCCTGAGGCCTTCGGTCTGTCGGCTAGAAGAGGCCCGTTACGGCTCCGTCGACAAGGTCGACACCCATGGCCGACGGCTCGGCTCCGAGTCCCGGCATCGTCATGATGCTGCCCGTCTTGGCCACCACGAAGCCGGCACCCGCCGACGGTGTGACCTCCCGTACGTTGATCCGAAAGCCCCGCGGACGGCCGAGCATGGATGCGTCGTCCGAGAACGAGTACTGCGTCTTCGCGATGCAGACGGGGGCCTCACGGAGGCCGGCCCCTTCCAACATCTCGAGCGTCGCCGCAGCCTTCGGATCGAAGTCCACACCAGCCGCCCCGTAGATCTCGGTGGCCACGGTCTCGATCTTCTCGACCAGCCCCATCTCGTCGGGATACAGGGGATGGAAGTTGGCCTCGCCGCCCTCCAGCACATCCCACACGGCGTCTGCCAGATCGAGGCAACCCTCACCACCGCCACCCCACGGATCGGCGACCACCGCGCGCGTGCCCATCTGTGCGCACCCGTCGATCAGTACCTGGACTTCGGCATCGGTGTCCGTCGTGAAACGGTTGATCGCGACGACCGCCGGGACCCCGAACTTGGCCACGTTCTCGATATGTCCGGCCAGGTTGGCGAAACCGGTCCGGACCGCCTCGACATTCTCCGCAGCGAGGTCCGACTTGGCGACCCCGCCGTTCATCT
>JAUIKL010000101.1 GCA_030430625.1 Gemmatimonadota bacterium | reverse complement strand
GGGTCCGTGAAGGGGCGCCGCAACGAGAGGCACGCCACCTCGGATTGGCTCGACATGGAGCAGGAGCGCGGCATCTCCATCACCGCCAGCGTCCTCCACTTCGACTACGAAGGTTTTCGGATCAACCTGCTGGACACACCCGGTCACCAGGACTTCTCCGAAGACACGTACCGGGCGCTGACGGCAGCCGACAGCGCGATCATGCTCCTCGACAACCGAAAGGGCGTCGAGGCGCAGACTCGAAAGCTGTTCAGCGTATGCCGGAAGCGGCGCCTTCCGATCTTCACCTTCGTGAACAAGTGCGACCGTGTCGGGGAGGATCCGCTCCAGCTTCTGGACGACGTTCAGGTCGAGCTCGGGATCGACTGCTTCGTGTCGACCTGGCCCATCCGCAAGGACGGCCAACTCATCGGCGTGTTCGACCGACCGAGTGGCTCCGTGTGGTTGTACGAACGTGTCGACGACCACGGGCGCTCGCGCCCCGAAGCCCACGTCGTGACGCTCGAGTCCGACGAGCTGCTGGCCGCGATCGGCGAGGGCGGTGTCGACGAACTCCGGGAGGAGATCGAACTGCTCGAGGTGGCCGGAACCGAGCCGGACCTCGACGCGGTCCGACGGGGTGAGGCGAGTCCCGTCTGCTTCGGGAGCGCGCTGACCAACTACGGTGTCGACCTTTTCCTCGAGCGCTTCCTCTCGCTTGCACCCGCACCGTCCCCTCGGGAGAGCGGTGATGGTGAGGTCGACCCGGTCGAGCATCCCTTCTCGGGCTTCGTCTTCAAGGTGCAGGCCAACATGGACCCCCGGCATCGGGACCGCGTGGCCTTTCTACGCGTCTGCTCCGGATCCTTCGAGGAGGGGGCGGATGCGGTCGTCTCCCGAACCGGAAAGTCGATCCGCCTGGCGCAACCACAGGAGTTCATGGCCCGGGACCGCGTCCGATCGGACGAGAAGTCGGTCGCCGGGGACGTCGTCGGACTCCTCGACCGAGGCAATCTCCGGGTCGGGGATACGGTCGCTGTCGGCGGACGCATCGAATACCCGGGCGTACCCCGATTCAGCCCCGAACACTTCGCTCAGATCCACATCGAGGACGCGCTCCGCCGGAAGCACCTGGACCGCGGGCTTCGTCACCTGGCCGAAGAGGGGACGATCCTTCTCCTGTTCGCGCCCTCGATCACCGGCCCGGTGCCGATCGTCGGGGCCGTCGGCGTGCTGCAGTTCGACGTCCTCCTGGACCGGTTGGAGCGCGAGTACGGGGTCCAGGCTCGGCTCGAACGCCTGCCTTTCCACTGTGCGCGTTGGGTGACGGGTCCGGAGGCCGATATCCGCTCCGTGGCGTCCGCGTACGGTCGTCGTCAGGTCGAGGACGCAGACGGACGACCGCTGATCCTCTTCGACAACGAGTGGACCCTCAAGCGCAGTCAGGAAGAGGAGAAGTCCCTCACCTTCCACGACGTGCAGCCACGTTCGGTCTGAGCCCGAGCACGCCGCCGAGCGCCAACAGCCAGATCATCCAGGACGTCCGCTCGCCCCATGAGAGGGCGCGTCCGTGGGACATGAGCACGAGCGGAGCGGTGAGCGCGATTCGAACGGGGGAGCCGTCGTGGTGGGGCACGACTCTCTCGACCACGTCGACCGCCTCCCGCCGCAGCGAGTGGAGCGTCGCTTCGATCTCGCGGGACAACCGAGCCGGGTCCATGCCCTGCCATCCATCGATCCGCACGAGGCTCCACGCGGTGGCCGTCCGCCCCCAGCCGTGCAGGTTCGAAACCCCGACCAGCGCCAGGTCGAAGCTGTCGGCCAGCGCGACGATCTGCTCGCGTTCGTTTCGCGTCTGCTCGAGGCCCCTCGGGGAGGCGTCGTGGATCTCGATCGCCACGACCCCCGTCGGCTCGGCCGCCGTGGCGGGTACGACGAAGCGAAGGGCGCCGGGCATCGTGTAGATGAGGGTCGGAGCGACCTCCCCCGTGCTGGCTTCCGACCGTAGACGCTCCGGATCGAGGTAGACCGAATCCGAGTCGAGAGCCGGTACGTAGCCTCCTCGACGACCGAGGGCGACCACCGGACGTCGGTGGATCCGGAGTTCCGCCCCTTCGAGAAGAACGACGCCCGAGCCGGCCGTGGCGGGATTGGCCGTGTGGCCGTCGTCGTAGCCCCGCCACGTGTAGTGATCGGTGATGTACGCCGCGTGGAAGCCTGCGGCCGCATGCCACGCGCGGTTCTTCTCCGCGTCGAATCCGCCGCGCCCGTCGTGGGAGACACCCGTATGCGAGTGGAAATCGACGACGACCGCACGGGGGTCGTCGACCCGCAGGCCTGTCATCGGGCGGGGAAGCAGCGCACCGGTCAGGTAGAACGCACCTACGGTCACGAGGGCCACACCCGCCAGTACGACCTCCCGCATCACCCGATGGCGCCAGGACCCGTCACCGGCCCGGGCTCGTCTGCGCCATGAGACGTAGAAGGCAGCCAGCGTGGCCAGCACCGCGAAGTGCTGGGGCAGCGCGAGAAGCGTCAACGTGTCCTGGAGCCCGAAGAGCGGGGCGCCGATCAGGTAGGTCCAACGCCTGACGAGGACGCCGCCCGAGAAGGGCTCCAGCGTGACCGCGTCCCTGAGGGGTGTGATCGGGGCGAGGCCCGTCAGGGCGACGTACAGTCCGACACCCACGACGACTCGCTGCGAGGGGCGGAGCCGACCCAGCATACCGGGCAAACGAAGGGGCGCCTCCGGACTGTCCGGAGGCGCCCCACCCTCTGCGGGCTCGTCGTCGATCAGTTGCCCGCGCCCACGACGGCCAGGGGGATGTCCCCGAAGCCACTCCGCTGCGGGTTCTGACGGCCCCGCGTGGCCTCACGCACGTTGTTGCTGACGTGGTCGAACAACTCGGTGAAGGTCACGATCCCGTTGCCGTCGAGATCACCACCGCCGCGGAGACCGTCGAGCATGAAGTGTGTGAAGACCCCATGGCCTCCCCACCGCTCGTCCTCCAGGCTGAACTCGTTCGTGTCGGCCGCGGTCATCATGAGTCGGCGGGACGGGGTGAAGAGCTGTTGCATCCCCCCCGCGATCTGATTGCTCACCGAACCACCGACGACGTCACCATCGGCCGTGCCGGCCGAGTGACACGCGTCGGCGATCACGATGACTCGCTCCGCGGCGATCTGCCTCCGCAGGGCCGTCTTCATGTCCCACATCGGAAAACCGGTAGCCGCCAGGCGGTCCAGGTCGGCGTCCGCAGGGAGGAGATACAGGTTCTCGGGACGCCCCGGGTCCGGCGCTCCGTGACCCGCGTAATAGATGACGACCAGATCGTCCCAGTCCGCCTGCTGAAGGAAGACGAAGAGGGCCTCCCTCATGGCGGACCCAGTCGCGCGCTCGTTCTCCAGGTAGAGGACGTCGTCGAACGGTCCGGCGGCGTCGCTCTCGAGGAACTCTTTCACCGCGCGGGCGTCCGCCGGGGCGAACTCGAGGTCCGGGATCGTCTCGGACTCGTACTCGCCGACCCCGATCACCACGGCCCACCGCTTGTCGATCCGCGGGGCCGCGATCGTCTGAACTGTGGCACCTCCACGGCCCGCCGCCACGATCTCGACGGTGTCCTGACTGATCGGCAGAGAGAAGTCGCGGCTGAAACGCCTCGCCGAGGCCCCCGCCAGCCCGAGCAACGACAGCTCGTCGTCCGAGATGGGCGACAGGTTGGCCGGCTGTCCCTGCACCTCCACGCTCGTCGCGTCTCCGACGACGACCCCTTCGAGCCGAACCAGGTTCTGAACGTCCGAGTTCGCGTTGTCGCGGCGTCGTACGACCCCGAGGCCGCGCGTCGCGGCACCGTCGTCGGGCAGAACGTCGGCGCGAATGACCGCCAGTCCCGGAGGCTCGGAGCCGCCCGACACATTCGTGGCGGCAGAGGCCGTCTGGACCGTCGAGCTCTGAACCGAACCGGGGTCGGGGGCCCAGTACATGGCCTCCTGCCAGGTCCGGTCGCTCCAGTCGTTCAGGACCGGCCCGATGAACTGTTCGATGACGTCCTGGGTGGCCTGACGAATCGCCTTCGCCTTGGCCGATTGATCCGTGGCTTCGAGCGCACGGGCGTCGGCCGACGCATCGGACACGACTTCGCCGTGATCGAGCCGGAGCGCTCGGACCGCTACTTCGGTCGTCGCCGTGACGAGGTCGAGATCACCGGGGCTGTTCCGCGTCGCGTAGTCGGCCACGCCGAGGATCAGCACCTGTGCACCCCAGTCCCGACCCAGCTGAGTCGCGGCACCGTCGTTTCCGTTCATGGCTGCGGTGACGAGAGCCTGTGAGGCCTCGTCGATGGCCAGAGCCGGATCGATCACCGGGAACCCGGCTTCGAGCAGGAACGACGTCATCTCCCGGGATGCGACCTTTCCGCGCCCTTCCTCCTGAATGAACACCATCGTTCTCGGGAGATCCCCCTCGAAGGTGATGTCCTGCGCGGCCGCGACAGCCGGAGTCGAAAAGAGGCCGGCGAAGAGCAACGCCGGCCTCAACCACTGCGTCGATCGTTGGACGTGGTTCATGAAGTCCCTCCGCGAAGGCGGTCGAGTGCCCTTCGGGCATCCCGGTGGGCCGGGTGAATCTCGAGCGTGGCCTCGTAGTGCTGGATGGCCTGCTCCACCTCACCACGGTCCTCGAAGTCGACCGCGCGACTGAATTCGATGGTGGCGCGAACCGGAATCTCCTGCATCTCGGGCCTCTGCGACGGAGGCGTCAGATCGAGCGCCTCGCCGAAATCGTCCGCCAGGTCCACCACGACAGCGAAGAGCTCGGTCGTCTTGTCCGACTTCTTCATTACCGTGAGGATCTCCGACGTCTCGACATCCACGGCCCGGATGTCCATGCGGAGGTTGTCGACGATACTCGTCACCTGCCCCAACAGGACGTACTGCATCCCGAGAAGCTTGCCGAGTTCGATGGCCTCTTCGACCGCCCCGGTGTAGTTCAGCTCCAGTTCGTCGATCAGCGCGTTGATGCGTTGCCGTTCGACGATCCGAATCCCTTCCCGATTGCTGAACTCGGTCACCAGCATGGCGCTGATGGCCTTGCCCAACTGCACCGATGCTCCACCCTCGCCCATCATGAACGAGTTGAAGTCGAGCACGGCCACGGTGGGCACGTCGTTCGCCTGGGCCTGGATGGGGCCCGGCATGGCACTCAGTGCGAATGCAGCGAGCGCAGTAGCGATGGCGTAGGGGGGTCTGCGCATCCGGTTCTCCGAAACAGGGGGATCTTCCAGCCCCTGAAAACAGCTTCGTACAGGGCACGAAAGGCGGGCAGCGAAATGCTTTGCCCGCCGTTCTGCGTCCTCCTATAGTTTATGGTAGTACCTACGGGGGCGCGAGAAGATTCCTCGCCACCCCCTGTTTTGTCTGAGGGAACTTCGTCGCTCCCCGGGAGCTCACCATGAATACCCCCCCCCGTTTTCCCCTCGGGCGCCTCGCCCTGCTCCTGGCCATTGCGGGATCGACCGCGTGCGCCGGGACCGTCCCCGAGGTCGGGCCCGTAGACGTCCCTAGACTCGAACAGGCGGTGGCCGCTTCCCCCGGCAACACCGGCCTTCAGGTCCAGCTCGGCATGGCTCAGTTCGAAGCGGGCGACTTCGAGGCGTCGCGCACGACGCTGCGTGGGGCCCGCGAGGCCGGTGAAGAGTCCGGGCCTCTCTTCCTCTACCTGGGGATGGCGGAGGAAGAACTCCAGAATTGGAGCGCTGCGCGAGAGGCGTACAACGTATACCTCGACGTCGGGTCCTCGACCCCGGCCGTGAACGAGGTGAGGAAGCGACTCACCCTGATCGGGCGCAACCTCCTCAGGGCGCAGGCCCAGCAGGCGCTCGCCCGGGAACAGGAGATCACGGCCACGGGAGCCATCACCCCTCGGTCGGTCGCCGTCATGCCGCTCGAGTTCAACTCGGACCGCGAGGATCTCGAACCGTTGATCTACGCTCTGTCCGACATGATGATCACCGACTTCAAGATCTCCAACGCCCTGACGGTACTCGAGCGGGCCGAGGTCCAGACGCTCCTCGACGAGATGGCCCTCACCTCCGAGGGCTACGCCGACGAAGAGACCGGGGCCAGAGCGGGTCGGATGCTCCGCGCCGAGCACGTGTTCCAGGGTGTCCTGACCACACTCGGGGAGAACGATCTGCAGACGATCGCGGACGTCTTGAACGTCCCGAACACCTCCTCGGCCGGGCAGATTACCGAACAGGCGGTGCTCGAACAGCTCTTCGACATGGAGAAGCAGCTCGTCATCCGAACGATCCGTGAGGTCCTCGGCGTCGAGCTCACACCCGCCGAAGAGCAGAAGATCCTCGAGAACCGTATGACGAACGTCCTTGCCTTCCTTGCGTACGGACGCGGCCTCCGGGAGCTGGACGGCGGCAACTACGACGCGGCGCAGGCGGAGTTCCAGGCTGCACTCGCGCTGGACCCGGCCGCGTTCGCCGGCAACCCGACGATCGCTGAAGAGCTCGGCGCGCTCCAGGACGCCTCGACGCTCTCGACGGATCAGCTCGGCACGATCGCTTCGACCACCGGCGAGATCGGAGGGGGGCTCTTCGGACCCCCGCCGAACGGCACGACGAACGATCTGACGACCCTCGGCATCTCGGGACAGATTCCGGTCGGCCCCGGGTCGTCGGACGGGACGCCGTCGACGCTGGCCGACAACCTCACCTCGACGCTCGACAACGTCTTCACCGGCGTCGACCCGAGTCCGGTCATCCTCGATATCGGACTCTCGACGGGCGACCAGAGCCGCAACTCTACACCGGGCCAGTCGAACCCGACGACGAGGGACCCGGTTCCCGAAGCGGGACCCGGTGGGGAGACCATTCCAGGAGTCACGTCGGCGACGATCCGGATCGTGATCCCGCGCCCCGGAGGTGAGCAGTGAGCCGCCGGATCGCGGCCGCGGCCGTAGCGGCGGCCCTCTTCGCCGCTCCCCTGGGAGCCCAGACGACCGTCGCCACCGGCGTCGACTACCTGGGCTACTCCTTCGACTCCGGTCTCGGCGCCGACGCCGCCCAACTGCTGTTGATCCCGGTGGCGGCCCGAATCCCGGTCACGAACGCTCTGACGCTCGACCTCTTCTCGGCCTGGGCCGAAGGACGCGTCGAGCAGAACAACATGCAGATGAAGCTGTCCGGCCCGGTCGACTCGGGCGTGAAGCTGTCCCTGCAGGCGACCCCCTGGGCGCTCCTCGCCGTCTCGGCCAACCTTCCGACCGGCCACGCGACCCACTCCACCGAAGAGGCCATCGTCGCTTCGGTTCTCTCCACGGACATCCTCTCGTTCCGCGAGACCAGCTGGGGCACGGGAGCCGCGGTCACGACGTCGGTCGCGACAGCGATGAGAGCGGCCGGCTTCGGCCTCGGCGTCGCCGCTGCGTACGCCGCACGCTCTTCGTTCGAGCCGAGCGAGGGTGTAGACCTCGCGTACACGCCCGGGAATGAGATCCGCGTCCGCGCGGGCCTCGATCGCAATTTCGGAAACGCCACCCTCACCGCGGGCGCGACCTTCGTCCAGTACACCGAAGACCAGGTCGCGGAGGGCGGGGCGAGTGCCACGAACCTCTTCCAGGCCGGCAACCGACTGCGCTTCGACGCGAGCCTGGCGTTCCGGGCAGGGTCCGGCGTGTGGACGATCTACGGAGCCGATCTGATCCGCTCCAACGGCGATCTCTTCGTCGACATCGTGGACGGTTCGGGAGCGACGGTCGGGGAGACGACGATCCCGACGGCCGAACAGAATCTGATCGTGGCCGGTGTCATCGGCTCGGTCGGACTCGGCGGCGGCTTCGTCTTCCGACCCCACGTGGATGTGAAGCTGCAGACCCGAGAGGAGGCGGACGGCTCGACGGCCGGGTCCGGCTGGATCGTGGCAGCGGGCGGAGACATCCCCTTTCGGATCTTCGGCAGCGAGTTCTTCCCCAAGGCCCGGGTCTACTTCGGTGCGATCGAAAACCTCACCGGGGCCAACGTGAGCACACTCGGCGCCGAGTTCAAAGGAACACTTCGGTTACACTTCTAGCACTGCCTTCGAGCGCAGCGCTCGATACAATGGGCGTCCGACCGAACGGGTCGGGCGCCCATTCTGCTATTCTCCCACCTCGATGCCCGGAGTCCGATGTCCATCAAACGAATCGCCGTCAACACGGGAGGCGGTGACGCGCCCGGCTTGAACGCCGTCATCCGGGCCGTCGTACTCACGGCCGAGAAGTACGGGTGGGACGTCCTCGGGATCCGCGACAGCTACGATGGTCTCTTCCAGGACGACGGCGTCGTCTCGCTCGACCGTAAGAGCGTGAGCGGCATCACCCACCTGGGCGGAACGATTCTGGGGACGACGAACCGCGGGAATCCACTCAAGTGGCCGCGGCCTCAGCCCGACGGGAGCGTTCGCTACGAGGATTGGTCACAGAAGGTCGTGGACGCCTTCGACGACCTGGGCGTCGACGCGGTGATCGCGATCGGTGGTGACGGCTCCCTCGACATCGCGCACAAACTTTCTTTGAAGGGTCTCCGCGTCGTCGGTGTGCCGAAGACGATCGACAACGACCTCGCAGCCACCAACCTCACCTTCGGTTTCATGACCGCGGTCGAAACGGCCACCGATGCCCTGGGCAAGCTCCACTCGACCGCCGAGGCCCACGAGCGGGTGATGGTCGTCGAATTGATGGGACGCACCGCGGGTTGGCTCTCCCTCTTTGCCGGTGTGGCCGGCACGGCGGACGTCATTCTCATCCCCGAGATCCCGTACGACATGGATGTGGTCTGTCGGAAGATCGAGGAGCGTTACACAAGCGGGTCCGAGTTCGCGATCGTCGTCGTGGCCGAGGGCGCTTTCCCGGCCGGTGGCCAGCCGCTCTTCAAGGAAACGGCCGAGGGCCAGAAGCGTCTCGGAGGTATGGCCAAACGCGTGTCCGACGAGATCCACGAGCGGACCGGTCGAGAAACCCGGGAACTGGTACTCGGCCACCTCCAGCGAGGCGGTGGACCCAACGCGTACGACCGGCTGCTGGCGCTCCGCTTCGGTGCGGCGGCGGCGGATCTCGTAGCCGAAGAACGCTTCGGAACGATGGTGGCCCTGGACCCGCCGCACGTGCTGGCTGTTCCCCTGGAGGAGGGAATCGCGCATATCAAGCACGTGCCGCTCGACTCGGATGTGATCGCGACAGCCCGATCGCTCGGTATCTGTCTCGGGGACTGACGAAAAGCCCCGGCTCGCACGACTACAGACTCAGGAACGCGCCGTGAAGAATCGCCTGCTACCGACCGTCGCTCTCGCACTCCTCACGAGCTCCGGGGCACTCCGGGCCCAGTCGGTCGC
>JAUIKL010000100.1 GCA_030430625.1 Gemmatimonadota bacterium | reverse complement strand
ACGCGCCCCCGCATCGGGGTGCGCGCCTCGCCCACTGCGCGTATCCTGTGAGGAAGCGGCCCAGCGCCCGACACCGCTCCGAGGAGACTCCCATGCCCTGGCATCACCGTGTAGTACGACTCGCCGCCGTCGTCGGGGGTTTGGCTGCATGGCTGATCACGCCGGCTCCCGCGAGCGGCCAGTCCGCGGGCACCGAGCGCCCCGACATCGAAGCGCTCCTCTCCACCCCGGAGTCGTCGGCGACCATCGAGGAGTTGCGGAACGGCTTCCTCACCCACTTCCTCATCCTGGTGCCCGACCTCCTCCCCGAGGACCGGGACCTCCTCTTCGCTGCCGTCGAAGAGGCCTTCGCACCCGACTCGATTCGCGCCGCCACCGCCCGAGCCTTGGCGTCGACAACGTCCACCGACGACACGGCGGGGTTGATCGAGTCGTATGACTCGGGCGCCCTCGCCGAGCTCCGCGACATCGAGGACGGGTACGCCCCCGAGACCTCCCTGCAGGAGTTCGGATCGAACATCGGAGCACTCGATCCGACCCGGCTTCAACTGATGGTGAGCGTGGTCGAGGCACGACGCGCAGGTGAACTGGCGATCAGTATCGACCAGGCCCTACAACAACTCGCCCACCAGCTGGTCGTCGCGCTCGGCGGTGACCCGGGCCCGTCCCCGCAGCTGACGGACGAACAGTTCGAGACCAGTTATCGCAACCAGACGGTCCGGCTGGGAGTGGAGGCGATGCACCGCCTCCAGCCTGCATCCGAAGACATCGTGAAGGCGGCCGTCGATACCTACGCAGAAGAAGGCGCTCGGCAGTTCTCCGAGCGCTACATCGAGGCGATACTCGTGGCCGTCGGGCGCGCCGGGCAGTCTCTCGGGGAGCTCATCGCGGCAGACGTTCCGGCCACCGAGCCGGACGATGTTCCGTCCGAGAACCCCGAGGACGCCCCGCCCTGCTTCGTCCTTCCATGCGGGTTCACGGTCGAGTGGCGAGGGTCCGAACCCAGCGGAGGGACGATCTTGTACCGGGCCCCGGGCGAACTGGAGGACAACATCTATCGGGTGCTCGTCGGCGCCGGCTATCGACTCGTCCGCGGTCCCGACGAAGAGGGGTTCACGATCCGACTTCGGCCGAGTGCACAACGGGCCCGGTGCGAGGTCATGAGCGGTACCGACAACCGCACCTGCCAGGCCGTGGGAGAGGTTCGCATCGAGCTGCTCGGCACGTATCCGGGTTACGACGGCGTGACCAGCTTCCTCGTCAGGAACCGGTGCCTGGCCAACGAGATCATGGCGGCCCGAGACTTCGCTTCGCTGGTGGCCGCTCGACTGCACTACGAACTGACGACGTTCGAGGGAGACGAACGGCGGACGCCGGGGTGCTGACCATGACCGACTCTACGCTTCTGAGGGCCGCGGTGGCCATCGGCCTGCTGGGCCTCGCCCCATCGATGGTCGCGGCGCAGTCGGACCCATCCGAACGAGCCGACCTCCTGACCCTCCTGTCGATGGAGGACGTCGAGTCGACCGTGACATCGCTGGGGGACGACTTTCTCATGCAGTTCCTCATGCTCGTGCCCGACCTGCCAGCCGCGGATCAGGGCGTCCTGCGCGACGCCGTCCGACAGGCGTTCGAGCCGGACACCATCCGCGGCACACTCGCGCGAGAACTCGCATCGGCGACGTCCACGGACGACACCGAACCCCTTCTCGAGGCCTACGCATCCGGTCCGATCGGTGAGCTTCGTCGCATCGAGCAGGAGTTCGAACCCGAGACACCGCTTCAGGAGTTCGGCGCCGACATCGAAGCCCTGGACCCCGACCGCCTCCAACTCATGGTCGGCCTCGTCGAGGCGCGTCGCGAGAGTGATCTCGCCCTCAGCGTGGACGAGGCGCTGCAGTTGGTCGCGCACCGGATGGTGGCGGCGCTCGGCGGTGATCCCGGAACCTTCGCTCCTCTCAGCGAGGAGCAGTTCCAGGCCAGCTACCGGAACCAGACGGTGCGACTCGGAATCGAGTCGATGCACCGACTTCAGCCAGCCGGGACCGCCCTCGTCGAGGCTGCGGTCGAGGCGTACGCCGAACCAGGCTCACGCACGTTCTCGCAGCAGTACATCGACGCCATGATCAGCGCGATCGACCACGCCGGTCAGAACCTCGGCACCCTGATCGCAGCCGGAGCCCCGGACGAAGAGCCTGTCGATCCGTTCGCGGCCCTCCCGTCGACCAACCCAGCGGATTCACCGCCGTGCTTCGTTCTTCCATGCGGCTTCCGCGTCGTTTGGCGCGGGGTCGAGCCCAGCGGTGGGACTCAGGCCTATGGCTCCCCGGGAGACTTCGAGGACTATGCGTACGCCGCCCTCGTAGGGGCGGGCTACCGGCTCATCAAGGATTCGAACGCCGACGGAGAAGGGCTCACGATCCGCCTCACACCGAGCGCGCGGGCGATCTACTGCGAGGCCGTCGTCGGCACCGATCCTCGCACGTGCCGAGCCGTGGGCGAAGTCCGCGTCGAGCTCGTGGGCTCGTACCCCGGCTTCGGGGGCAACACCAGCTTCGTCGTCCAGAACCGTTGCCGTGCCAACCAGGTGATGGGCGCCGAGGGCATCGCACAGCTCGTGGCCGCGCGGATCCACCACGCACTCACGACCTTCGAAGGAGACGAGCGACAACGGCCGGGCTGCTGAACGAAAGCGGCCCGGTTACCGAGCCGACGGCTCCGACCTAGTTCGGCACCCGGGCCTTCAACTCCTCGAAGAAGTTCTGTACCAGGATCAGCTCCGGCCGCTGCTCCAGGCCGCTCATGTTGAAGAGCTTCGGCCGGGTGATGATGAAGCGCTGGCCGTCGGCACTGACGTCCCACCGACCGACCTCGGTGGTGGCGCCAAGGCCGGTGGGATAGGGGAAGAGCTGGCGCACGTCGAGCACCCGGAAGGTGGGAGAGGTCTCGACTTCGGCCACACTCAGCCCGGTCAGAGTGGCGAAGTAGATCTCGGATCCGTCCCCCGACCACTTGGCCACCGCGGAGATATCCACCGGAATCTGCCAGCGCCCGTCGTTCACGTTCGGGAAGGGTCGGACGTAGACGCCGGGGGCCCCCGTCTCGCTGGAGGTGTAGGCGACCCAGCGCCCATCGGGGGAGATGGCGGCGCTGGTCTCACCGTACCCCGGGTCTGCGGCGATCACGAGGGTCTCCCCGGTCTGGGCGTTCACCGCGTACAGGTTGTTGCTCGGCTCCTGCACCCGGTACGTGAGCCATCCGTCGGGTCCGGCCTCCAGCGATATGGCGTCCCCGGGCACCTCGTGAACGAGCGAAGGCTCGCCCACACCGTCCGCACGCTGGCTCCAGATGGCCCAGCTGTCGTTCTCCCTCGACAAGTAGTAGACGGTCCGCCCGTCCTCCGACCACGTCGGGGCCCCGTCCAGGTCGTCACGGAAGGTCAGCCTTGAGACGGGGCCACGGTCGAGCTCCTTGATCCACACGTCCATGTTGTTCTCCGTGGGCTGATGGTACGCCACCCGACGCCCGTCCGGAGACAGCGCGACCATCGTCGGCGTACCAGGCATCGATCGGAAGCCGAAGGACGGGTCGATCTCGGAGATGTCGCCGGATCGAGAGACCCACACGATCTCGATATCCTCGGAGACCCGGCCACCGGCCCAGTACATCAGGGTGCCATTCTCAGCCAGCGTGAACATGACGTCCTCGGTCGCGGTGACACCGACACCCTGAACCACGGGGACGGGCGGACCGGTGAGTTCCAGAGCATCGGAGTCGAAGGGCGCCGCCAGGATCTGCCCTTCCAGGGTGCCGAAGACGAGGTGACCCGTGCTCGTGATGTAGGAGCGGAGGCCGTTCGTGATGACCTGTCGCTCACCCGTCTCGAGGTCGAACGACTCGATGCGGGGCGGAGTGGTGAAGACACTGAAGACACCGCGCTTCCCGTCGGGCATGATGTCGAAGTAACCGTGTTCGTTGTCGTTCTCCGCGCCCAGAAAGGTCGTGACCTGCTCGACCGGTCCTCCCCCCATCGGCACCCTGTGGATGGTGTTGTCGGTCGCCATGTAGTAGAGGAAGCCATCGCTCCCCCAACGCGAGCAGCACGCGGCATCACCGGTCAGCACCCGGACGATACCCCCGGCCAGGGGCGCCACCTTCAGCTCCTGCCCCTCCACGAACGCGACCTCGCGGCCGTCCGGGGATACGATCGGGTCGGTGGCGGTTCCCTCACCGCCCTGAACCTCGGTGGCCTCGAGTTCCGAGAAGCGCCGCATGAAGAGTCGGTCCTCTCCATCCTCGTCGCGGTACGTCATCACCATCAGGGATCCGTCGGCCGACAAGCTCAGGTACTCGCTGGCGAACTGGTCCTCGGTGGTGGCCAGGGAAAAACGCTGGACGGGTACGGGGGCTTCGGGTCGCGTCACCGCCCAACCGAAGAGGCCTGCGAAGAGCGCAGCCGCCGCCCCCAGTGCTCCGACGAGAGCCCGTGTGCGCACCGGCGAACCCACCATGACCGGCCCCGTCTCGCCGTGGCGGAAACCCGGATCGGCCAACGCGCGAGCGAAGTCGGACGCCTTCGCGAAGCGGTCCGCGGGAAACTTCTCGAGCGCTTTCCGAATGGCCGCGTCGACGTTCTCCGGAATCGTGACACGAATCGAGGTGGCCGACACGGGCGCGCCCTGGATGATCTTGCCGAGCACCGCCTGGGCCGTGCTTCCCACGTACGGGGGATCGCCGGTCAGCATCTCGTAGAGGAGGGCCGCCAACGAGTAGGTGTCACTCGCGGGACCCACGGACTGATCACCCGTCGCCTGCTCGGGGGACATGTAGAACGGGGTACCGACGGAGAGGCCCGTCTCGGTCAAACGGCTGCCCCCGGCCGCCCCCACGGCCAGCGCGATCCCGAAGTCCGCGACGACCGGCTGGCCGTCCTGGAGGAGGATGTTCGCCGGCTTGATGTCGCGATGGATGACGCCGCGATCGTGCGCGTGCTGGAGCGCCGCCGCCACGGCGGTCGCGATGCCCACCGCCTCGTCGATCGGGAGCTGGTGCTCCCGGTTGATCCGCTCCCGAAGGGTCTCGCCCTCGAGATACGGCATGACATAGAAGAGGAAGGAGTCGGCCTCACCCGAGTCGAAGAGGGGGAGGATGTGGGGGTGCTGTAGGTTGGCCGTCGTCTTGATCTCGGCCAGGAAGCGCTCGGCCCCGACCACCGCCGCCAGCTCCGGCTTCAGCACCTTCAGCGCCACGCTGCGACCGTGCTTCAAGTCGTCGGCCAGGTAGACGACGGCCATGCCGCCCTCCCCCAGCTCGCGTTCTACGTGATAGCGACCTTCGAGGGCGGCGTTGAGCCGCTCGATCGTGTTCGACACGAAGCGGGGATCCTTCGCGGGGGTGGGGACAGCCCCGCAAGATCCCGCGTGGATTGGGGCGTTGCAAGGGTGAGCCGAAGCTACCTGGCCAGCGCCGCATCCAGCATCTCGATCAACTCCTGCCGCGAGAAGGTGAAGTCGTGGTCGCGGTTCACTTCCACGAGTCGGTTGAAGATCGATTGGATCGTGAACTGCGCCTCACTCTCGACCGGCACGACGAGATAGTGCGCTTTCGGCGCGTCGTTGGTCATCGCGTGATAGAAAGCTTCGGCCACGGCGTCGGGCTCTGGGGCGTTTCGCTGCGTCAGCGCGCGCTCGATCATCCCGTCGATCGTCGCTCCGTACCGCGATCCCTCCGACCCGATGCCCCTGGCCTCCCGACGCTCGGCCAGACTCTCGTAGATCCGCGAGTTGTAGTTGCCCGGCTCGACGACGCTCACCGTGACTCCGAACTCCTCCAACTCCAGAGACAACACCTCCGAGAACGCCTCGATAGCGTGTTTGCTCATCGTGTAGGGCCCCCCGAACGGCCAGGTGACGAAACCGGAGAGTGAGCCGGTCGTACTCACCCGGCCCCCGCTCTCGATCAGCAGGGGCGCGAAGGCTTTGGTCACCCGGTAGGGCCCCATCACGTTCACGTCGAACTGGAAGGCGAGGTCCTGCTCCTCGACTTCGATGAGGGGTTCGAGGATGGCGACCCCGGCGTTGTTGATCAGTCCGTACAGGCCACGGCCTTCCGAGCGCACGGTCTCGACCGCCGCGTCGATCTCCTCGGGGACCGTCACGTCGAGGCGGATGGCCTGCATGTTCGGGATCGCGTTCAGCTCGGCGATGTCCTCGGCGCTTCGGGCTCCCGCATAGACGAAGTAGCCGCGCTCCGCGAGCACCTCGGCTGTGGCCCGACCGATCCCGCTCGTGGCGCCGGTCACGAGGATGGCCCGCTGCTCCGGGCCACCCTGGGCCTCGGCGCACGCAGGGAAGTGGGCGCTGACCGCGCCGACGGCCAGAAGGATGAGAAGGGAACGCGCTCGTGGACGGAACATGGAACCTCCGGGTCGTAATCGATGGCCGCACGGGGACCACCAAGAGCAACCGAGCACGTTTCCGTCGTCCCGATCCACGCCTCCCAGCCTCCCCACCCGCGTCAACATATCGCGCCACCCTGCCCTCCGCTTACACGCTGCGCAGCTCCGTGCTTCACATTCGCTTCCACGCCACCCACCTTCACCGGCGTCGTGGCCCGGGTGCCCCACACTTCCTCCAACGACGACGACCTCGTGATCGAATTCTCGGAGAAGGACCAACCCCTCCGCTCGGACGTGCGTGCGCTGGGCGCGCTCGTCGGTGATGTGATCCGCGAGCAGGGTGGCGATGCGCTCTTCGAGCGCGTCGAGTCGATCCGCCTGGCTGCTCGCCGTCGGCGTGACGACGGGCAGGACTGTTCCGAGCTCGACGCACTCCTCCACGACCTGTCGCCGGATGATGCGCGTGAGTTGGTTCGGTCGTTCTCGACCTACTTCCAGGTCGTGAACCTGGCTGAGCAGGTCCACCGAATCCGACGGGGGCGCTCGTACTTGCAGGTCGACGGCCCGCCCCAGAACGGGTCCCTGGCCTACGCCGCCGGCCAACTCGGAGAGCGGGGGTTGGATCCGAGAGCGGTCGCCGAGCTCTTCGACGACCTCCTGATCGAGCCGGTCTTCACCGCGCACCCCACCGAGTCGACCCGCCGATCGATCCTCGAGAAGCAGCAGCGGATCGCAGCGCGCCTTCTCGAGCGCCTGAATCCGGCGCGGACCCTACCGGAAGAGGCGGCGGCCTGGGCACGCATCCGGGCAGAGGTCACGTCGGGGTGGCAGACCGAGGAGCATCCGGACGCGCGACCCACCGTGGCCCACGAGCGAGAGCACGTCCTCTTCTACGTCTCGAACGTCCTCTACGACATCGTGCCCGCGCTGCACGAGTCTCTCGAGGCCGCCCTGGCGCTGGACGAGACCGAGGACCCGGGGGCGGACGAAGCTCCACTGGTGCGTTTTGCGTCCTGGGTCGGCGGAGACATGGACGGCAATCCGAACGTGAACGCCGACACGATCCGCGCGTCTCTGGCCAGCCACAGGGATGTCGTGCTCGAGCGGTACCTCGGCGACCTGGCCCCGTTGGCCCGTCAACTCAGCCAGTCCGAGACACGGGCCAGCTGGTCGGCCGAGGTCGACGCCCGACTCGAACGGTATGCTGCCCTCCTCCCGGCGGTGTCCCGTTCCATTCCGGCGCGGCACCGCCGGATGGGGTACCGAGCGCTTCTGACCTTCATGATGGCCCGGTTGAAGGCCACGATGGCAGGCGAGGAGGTCGGGTACGACAACCCGATCGGCTTTCTCGACGACCTGGCAGCGATCGAGTCGAGCCTCATCGCGCACAACGGTCGACACGCCGGGCTGTTCGCGGTGCGACGGGTACGCCGGCGAGCGCGAACCTTCGGATTCCATCTGGCCACCCTCGATGTGCGCCAGGACGCCCGCGAGCACCGCGACGTCATGGCCGCGCTCCTGGGCGACCCCGACTGGTCGACCCGGGATCCGTCCGAACGGACCGAGACGCTGACTCGGCTCTTGACCGAAGACGGCACACCCGATGAATCCGATCCGGCCGTCCACCGAGCGCTCGAGGTCTTCCGCGCCATCGGGTCATGCCGTGAGACCTACGGCCCGGAAGCGATCGGGCCCTTCATCATCAGCATGGCCCGCGGGGTCGACGACGTTCTGACCGTGCTGTACCTCGCGCGGCAGGCGGGGCTGGACGCCGCTGAACCGCACGTCCGCCTCGACGTCGCACCCCTCTTCGAGACCGTCCCCGATCTACGTGCGGCCGGTTCGGTCCTCGACGAACTCTTCACCCACCCCCTCTACGCCCGACATCTCCGCGCTCGCGAAGGCCGTCAGACCGTCATGGTGGGCTACTCCGACTCGAACAAGGACGGTGGGTTGGCATCCGCGCGGTGGTCACTCCAAAGATCCCAGGAGGAGATGGCGGACTCGGCCCGCCGACACGATGTGCGACTCACCGTCTTCCACGGTCGGGGCGGCACGGTGTCCCGGGGCGGCGGCAAGGTCCATCGAGCGGTGGCCGCCTCACCGAGCGCGGCGTTGAGTGGCCGACTCCGCCTCACCGAGCAGGGTGAGGTGATCGACCAGAAGTACGGCCTGCCGAGCATCGCCCTGCGGAACCTCGAGAGGATGCTCGGTGCGGTCGCCTTGAAATCGGTCGAGGACAACGGAGAATCGGCCACCCCTCCGGCGTGGGCCGCGATCGCCGAGACCATGGCCGTCGAGGCCAGGCGCGCCTACCGATCCCTCGTGTACGAGGATGAACATTTCGTCGACTTCTTCCGCGCGGCCACCCCGATCGACGTCATCGAGCGCATGGCTATCGGTTCGCGGCCGGCATCCCGGAGAGCGGGTCGCGGCATCGGCGATCTCCGAGCCATTCCGTGGGTGTTCTCGTGGACCCAGAACCGGGCGACGATGCCCGGGTGGTTCGGGGTCGGCAGCGGTCTCGAGGCCGCCTTGGCCGAGCACGGGTCGGACGCCGTGACGGAGGCCGCGCGTTCGTGGCCCTTCCTGAGCGCCCTGCTCGACGACGTCGAAATGGTCATCGCCAAATCCGACCTCGCCATCGCCGAGCGGTACGTCCCGCTCGCACCGGAGTCCGCCCAGCCTGTCTTCGACACCATTCGAGTCGAGTTCGACCGGACGAAGCGGTCGATCCTCGAACTCACCGGCGGCACAGCGATTCTGGACCACGATCCGACCCTTCGCCGGTCGATCGTTCTGCGAAACCCCTACGTGGACCCGATGAGCCTGCTCCAGGTCGATCTCCTGCGCCGGTGGCGGGCCGGAGACCGGCAGGACGACGACCTGTTCGAAGCGCTACTCGCGACCGTCCAGGGCATCGCCCGGGGGCTGAAGAACACGGGATAATCGCCGCTCGAAACTTGCGGCTACCCCTCGCAACGCGGATGTT
>JAUIKL010000099.1 GCA_030430625.1 Gemmatimonadota bacterium | reverse complement strand
TGATGCCGGGGCTGTCGTGGATGCCATCGCTCGGCATTCCGTCCCTCGTGACACCACGCTCGCGCAGGACGTCCCGCGAGCCCTCGGGGGCACGGTAGTACTCACCGATGAAGTGCGCGGCGCCGTCGCCGCCCCACTTGGCCGTCAGCGCGTTGGCCACGTTCTCCATCCCGCGCTGGTTGCCACCGCTGTCCCCGATGAAGACGATGTTCTCGAAGCCGTGCTGGTGGAGGCTCTCCGCCATGTCCGTGAGCACGGCCTCGAACGTCTCCTGCCGGAGTGAGATGGTCCCCGGGCTCGTCATGTGACCCGTCGGGGGCTCGATCCCACCCTCGGGGACGAGTTCGAGCACGGGTGCGCAGAGTGCGTTGCCGAGGTGTTCGGCGATGCGCGGGCAGTTGGCACGGAGCACGTAGTTGTGTTTACCCGTCACGAGCCAGGGGCCGTTCGGTTCGACACCACCCGTCGAAATGATGGCCGTCGTCTTCCCCGCCTGGAGCGCGTCGCGGACGTCCATCCACGTCATCTCCTCGATCCACAGTGTTTCCGTGGGCGGGAGAGGGTTCGGCGTGTCGGCGCAGTTGAAGGCGTTATCGGCGCACTGCCCGCCTCCCATGTTCCGGGGGTCGGGCGCGGGGCGCTGGGCACCGGCCGGAGGACCGGAGCGACCGGCGAACCGGCTGGGTGCGGGTTCGATCGGTTCGGTGCCGCCTGCGGCGATCCACTGCCGGATGAAGCCGGCCGTCTCCCGAGCGCGGAAGTCGACGATGTCCCGCGCCCACTTCAGGTTCTGCACCCGATCGGCGACCGAAACACCGTTGATCGTGGCGTGTCCCGTGGCGACCCGCTCGGCATACCGGATCGAGAACGGATCGTCGGCGAACATGTTCATCGTGATGATCGGGTCGTCATGCAGCCCGTCCTGCACCGTCGACTCGGGGAAGCCGCGGAAGGCCATATAGTCGGTGACGGTCCCGTAGTCGTAGTACTCGCCGACGTGCGCGACCACGGTGCCGGGCCACATCTCGTTGAGGCGTGCCGCGACGTTGCGCTGACCACTCTGGTTCCCGCCGCTGTCCCCGAAGAAGATGATGTTGCGGAAGCCGTGCATCTTCAGGCTGTGCGCCACGTCGGTCAGCATCGCCTCGAAGGTTTCCTGCTGCATCGAGATCGTGCCGGGGCTCGTCATGTGTCCGGACGGCGGATCGATGCTGCCCTCCGGAACGAGCTTGATGATCGGGGCGCAGAGCGCGTTGCCCAACTGCCGAGCGATCGCATCGCAGTTGGCGCGCAGCACGAAGTTGTGCTTACCCGTGGCCAGCCAGGGTCCGTTCGGCTCGACGCCGCCGGTCGCGATCAGCGCGGTCGTCATGCCGTCCGCCAGCGCGTCCCGTACATCCATCCACGTCATCTCCTCGATCCAAACCGTATTCGGCATCGGGAGCGGGTTCGGCGTATCGGCGCAGTTGTACACGTTGGCGGCGCAGTCGCCGCCACCCATCGAGTTCGGGTCCCGTTGCTGTTGGGCTTCTGCCGAGGCGGCGGTGGCCACGAGCGCACCGACGATCAGAAGAGACTTCTTCATGCCACATCTCCGGTAGGGCGAGTCTGGCGGCAGAGTGCGGTCGGGTTGCGGATCGCGCCAGGGGAAGCGGTGAACGCGCCGACCACCTCTGCGCAGGCGAGACCCCGCACCCGACGCGCGATCGATCGTGACGTCTCTTCTGGTCAACGACCTCCCCACACCGTATGACTGACCCGCTCGATGTGTCCGCCCACTCCACGAACCGACCGCTCATGCCTCGACCGACTTCGCATCGCCCGGCGCCGTCCCTCCGCAGACTCGTGCTCACGACGGGCGCCCTGGTGGCCGCGACGCTCTCAGCCGGAACGCCGCTCGTCGCGCAGGACCTGGAGTCGACGCTGTCGGCGCTGACGTACCGGGAGATCGGTCCGGCCCTGATGGGTGGTCGGATCGCGGACCTGGCCGTCGTCGAGTCGAAGCCGCAGCACTTCTTCGTCGGCACGGCATCGGGCGGGCTGTGGAAGACCGAGAACCACGGCACCTCGTGGACCCCCCTCTTCGACGACCAACCGACGAGCTCGATCGGTGACGTCGAGATCGACCAATCGAATCCGAATCTGATCTGGGTCGGAACCGGCGAGCCGCAGAACCGTCAGTCGTCTCCGTGGGGGAACGGGGTCTACAAATCGGTCGACGGCGGCGAGACGTGGGCGCACATGGGCCTCGAAGAGACCAAGCACATCGGGCGCGTGCTGATCCACCCGCGCGATCCGGATGTCGTCTACGTGGCCGCGGTCGGAGACCTCTGGGGGTCGAACCCCGAGCGCGGTGTCTACCGGACGACGGACGGTGGGCAGAACTGGGACCTCGTCCTGCACATCGACGACGACACGGGCGCGATCGACCTCGCGATGGATCCGAACGACCCACGCACCCTCTTCGCGGCGATGTATCAGCGCCGCCGGACCGGCTTCGGCTTCAACGGTGGTGGCCCGGGCAGTGGGCTCTACCGCACCCTCGACGGGGGTGACAGCTGGACGGAGCTGACCGAGGGGCTGCCGGAGGGCGACAAGGGGCGCATCGGCATCGCCATCTACCGGCAGGACGGCAACCTCGTGTACGCCACGATCGAGGCCGATCCGCGGAGTGCCGACGGTGGGGGCGGTGGGGGTGGCTCGGATACCGGCCTGTACCGCTCGGCCGACCGGGGCGCGACGTGGGAGAAGGTTTCGGATACCAACCCGCGACCGATGTACTACTCACGACTCGAGATCGACCCATCGAACCCTGACCGCATCTACGTACTGGGCACCCAACTCATGGTGTCCGACGACGGGGGACGGACCTTCCGCAGCGACGGCGCGGTGCAGATCCATGTCGACCACCACGCCATCTGGATCAACCCGGAGGACTCGGACCACATCATCCTCGGGAGCGACGGAGGCGTGTCGGCCACGTGGGACGGGACCGCCCACTGGCGGATGTTCGACAACCTGGCGCTCGGGCAGTTCTACACGATCGCGTACGACATGCGCGACCCCTACTACGTCTGTGGCGGACTGCAGGACAACGACCCGTGGTGCGGACCGTCGAACACACGCTCGTTCCACGGCATCCGACACCAGGATTGGTACGAGACTGCGTACGGCGACGGCTTCTGGACGGTGGTCGACCCGACCGACTCGACGATCGTCTTCTCGGAGTCGCAGGGCGGAAACATGAACCGGTACGACCTGATCACCGGTGAGAAGACGCCGATGCGCCCGATCACGGGACCGCGTGAGAACGGGGACACGGCCAAGACGTACCGGTTCAACTGGAACTCGCCGCTGATGATCTCGCGCCACGACCCCGCGACGATCTTCCTCGGCAGCAACTTCCTCATGCGCTCCCGTGACCGCGGCATGTCGTGGGAGGAGGTCGGCGGCCTCGACCTCACGAAACAGATCGACCGGGACGAGCTGGCGATCATGGGCGTGGCTGGAAGCGAGCCGATGATGTCGATCCACGACGGCATCAGCACGTACGGCAACCTCACCGTGATCGGCGAATCGCGCTTCGACGCGAACGTCCTCTATGTCGGGACGGACGATGGGAACGTCCAGGTCACGCGGGACGGTGGGGAGACATGGGAGAACGTCGCCGACCGCTTCCCCGGGCTGCCCGAGCGCACCTACGTCAGCCGACTCACCCCCTCGGCCCACGCGCCGGGCAGGGTCTACGCAGCATTCGATGGCCACCGCAACGGCGACTACGCCGCGTACGTTTACGTGAGCGAGAACTACGGCGACGAGTGGCGGCGCATCGACGACGGGCTGCCTGACGGTTGGTCGGTCAACGTCGTCACCGAGCACCACCGGGCGGAGAATCTCCTCTTCGTCGGCAACGAGGTCGGCGTCTACGTCTCGATCGACCGCGGTGACTCGTGGGCTCGTCTGAAGAACAACTTCCCCGTCGTGCCCGTCGACGACATCGCGATCCACCCGCGCGAGAACGACCTCATCGTCGGGACGCACGGACGGAGCGCGTGGATCCTCGACGACATCGGGCCCCTCGAGGAGTTGGCTTCGGCCGACGTCCTGGCCCGGGCCGGCCACGTCTTCAGACCCAAGCGGACGATCATGTGGGCACAGAAGGGCGACTGGCCTTTCTATGGTGCCACCTACTCCGCACCCAACCCGCCGCGCGCGACCCGGGTCCGGTACTATCTGCGAGACGAGATCGGGGACGACTCGGAGTTGGCGCTGACCATCGAAGACGCCGCGGGGACGGTCGTCCGGACCCTCGACGTGGAGCGCGCACAGGGCATCCACGAAGTGCTCTGGGACTGGCGCCACGACCCACCCTTCGAGAGCCAGGGCGGCGGCTTCGGCGGAGGGGCCTTCGCACCGATCGTCATGCCGGGGACGTACACGGTGGCCCTGGAGATCGACGACACCCGGTGGACGGCGACTGTCGAGATCGTCGCCGAACCGCGCCGACCCATGGCTGCGGCGGACCGCCGTGCCCGGCAGGATGCGCTCATGGCCGTCTACGCCCTGGCCGCGCCACTGAACGAGGCCACCCGTGCCGCCGGGCGACTCACCGACCAAATGGACGAGGTCGA
This sequence comes from Gemmatimonadota bacterium, assembly GCA_030430625.1. GTDB lineage: Bacteria > Gemmatimonadota > Gemmatimonadetes > Longimicrobiales > Gaopeijiaceae > UBA2589. The sequence goes on along the minus strand of JAUIKL010000099.1, from coordinate 4,926 downwards.
GTCGCTCCTCGATGACGCGGACGACGCCCCCGAGTCGTTGACCACGATGCTCTCGGAGATTCAGGAGGAGCTCGAGGAGATCAGCGAAGCGCTGGCCGAGGCGCGTCGGTGGAACGGCGTCGGCGGCGCGATCCAAGAGTCGTCGACCGTGCCGACCGAGGACCAGTTGTGGCAGATCGACGCGGCGTGGGACGCCGTGCCTGCCCTCGTCGAGCGGCTGAACACCCTGATCGAAACCGACGTGCCACAGCTCAACGACGCGCTCGATGCCGAGGGCGTCCGACCCGACCCGGGCAGCACCCTCGAAGTCCCGCGGCGCGGAGGGATGTAGAAGAGGACGGCGGGTTGCCACTATAGGGCCACGCCCTCTATTATAGGGCCACACCCTATATAGAGCCGCCATGGATCCGTCAGCACTCCGCCGTGCCGCCGAGGGGCACCTGCCCCTCACCCACGTCGTCTACCACGTCCTCCTGTCGCTGGCCGGTCGTGCCCGCCACGGCTACGGGATCATCAAGGACGTCGAGGAGCGAACGGACGGACGCCTCGTGCTCGAGGCGGGAACGCTCTACGCCGCGATCAAACGCCTTCGCGACGACGGGCTGATCGACGCTCGACCCACGCCGGACGGGGCCGACGCGCGCCGGAGGTACTACGGGCTGTCGAAGCTCGGCTCCGCGGTCCTCGAAGCGGAGTCGCTTCGACTGGCCGAGTTGGTCGAGTACGCACGAGGTGCGCAGGTCCTTCCCGCCAGCGGGGGCTGACGTGCTGTTCAGGCTCTACTGCGCGCTCGTCCGGCTGATGCCGGCGTCCTTCCAGAGGGAGTACGGGGAGGAGATGCGTCGGGTGGCTCAGGATCAGTGGGAGGAGCGCGCGCCGTACGAAGGCCGACTGGGCGCGCTGGCGTTCTGGGGACGGGAGTCGCTCGCGATCCTGCGCGTGGCCGCCGGTTTGCACCGACACGAAAACGGGACGGGAGGAATGACGATGGACGGGTTTCGACACGATCTACGACATGCAGTGCGGGCGCTGAAGCGCCGGCCGGGCTTCACGGCGCTGACGGTCTTCACGCTCGCGCTCGGCATCGGTGCGACGACGGCCATCTTCAGCGCGGTGCACACCGTCATCATCGAGCCCCTGCCCTACGCCGACGCGTCCGAAGTGGCCGTGCTCCTTCGGAGCCACGCGCTGACGGGCGAGCGTAGCCAGGGTGTCTCGATGGCCAACATGCGTGACATGCGGGACGCGTCGACCCAGTTCGAAGCGATGGCCGTGGCCGAACCGTGGAGCATGGACCTTCAGGTCGACGGGCTGGCGGTCAGCCTGCGCACGTGGGCGGTGAGCCGGGGCTTCTTCGAGGCGATCGGTGGGCGGGCACACATCGGCCGAACGATCACCGACACCGACTACGACGAGGGCGTCGCCTCGATCGTCGTGCTCAGCCACAGAGAGTGGGTCAACCGCTTCGACTCCGACCCGGGCATCGTCGGGTCGACCCTGACGCTGGACGGTGGCGCGCGCACGGTCATCGGAGTCATGCCCGCCGAGTTTCGGTTCCCCGATGCCGCGGCCGCGTGGATTCCGCGCGCCGAGCAGCCGTGGGACGACAACTCCCGAGCCGCAGACTACCTGACTGGCGTGGCGCGCCTGCGGGACGGTGCATCGTTCGCCCAGGGGGAGGCGGAGGTCGAACAGCTCGCGGCCTCGCTCGCATCCTCCTACCCGCAGGTGAACGAGGATCTCGCCTACGAAGTGATCCCCCTCCGCGACTACCTCGTCGGCAGTGTACGGACCCCGCTCTTCGTCCTCATGGCGGCTGTCGGGTTCGTCCTGCTCATCGCCTGCGCCAACGTGGCGGGGCTCATGTTGGCCCGGGGGGCGCAACGCGAACGGGACTACGCACTGCGGGGGGCGCTCGGAGCAGGGACCGGGAGGCTGGTCGGACACGTCGTAGCGGAGAGCCTGGTCCTGGCCCTGGCGGGCTGCGTCCTCGGCGTGGGTTTGACCTACTTCGGAGTGGCCGTGATCCGGGCACTCGGGCCCGACCACCTGCCCCGGATCGAACAGCTCAGCGTCGACGGTACCGTCCTGCTGTTCGCGGTCGCGGCCGCCGCCACCAGCGCCGTCCTCTCCGCACTCGCCCCGTCGTGGAAGCTGTCCCGCCCGAACCTTCGGGACGCGCTCGGTGACGGTTCGCGGGGTTCGGGTGGAGGCCGCAACGAGGCCCGCGCGCGCTCGAGGCTCGTCGTCTCCCAGGTGGCCGGTGCCGTGGTATTGGTCGTCGGAGCCGGACTCCTCCTGCGCAGCTTCGCCGTCCTCCTGGATCAGGAGTTGGGCTTCGCCGCGAAGGACCGTGTCGTCCTCCAGATCTTCGCCTACGACTACGAGAGCGACGAGGACCGCCAGGCCGTCATCCAGCAGGCCATCGACGAGATGAAGGCCCTTCCCGGTGTCACCGGGGTCGCGATGACGAGCAACCTGCCGAGCTCGACCGACGGGGTCATCGCGAACATCGAGATCACCGTCCCGTTCACAATCTCGGATCGCGCCCCCCCGCCGGAGGGCCAGGAGCCCATCACCGCGATCTCGAGTGTCTCCCCGGATTTCTTCGACGTCATGGAGATCGCCGTCGTCGACGGTCGGGCCATCGACGCCACCGACAACGTCGACGCGACCCCGGTCATCATGATCAACGAGGCGTTCGCCCGCCGACACTTCGGGGACGTGTCCCCGATCGGGGAACGCATCCTCGTGCGCTACGGCCAGAATCCCGTGGATCGAGAGATCGTCGGCGTCGTCGGGGACACCCGGCCGACCGGTCACGCCTCCCAGCCCCGGCCCGAGGCGTACTACCCGTTGGCCCAGGCCGGGTCCGGGTCCCTGACCTTCGTCGTAGCCGCCGACCGGGACGCGGAGTCGCTGATCCAGCCGGCCATGGAGGCCGTTTGGAGCGCCAACCCCGCCCAGTCGGTGTACGGCGCGACCACGTACGAGGCGCTCGTCGGTTCGTGGCTCCAGGAGCGCCGATTCAACCTCGTGCTCCTGACCGTCTTCTCCCTGATTGCGCTGGCGCTCTCGGCCATCGGCATCTACGGACTCGTCTCCTTCTCCGTGGAGCGGCGGATCGGCGAGTTGGGCATCCGCCGCGCCCTCGGTGGTCGTTCGACCGACCTCGTCGGCATGGTCGTCGGTCAGGGCGCTCGACTCGCGGCCGTCGGCCTCGTCATCGGGCTCGGGGCGGCCTGGTACCTGAGCCGTTTTATCCAGGGCATGCTCTTCGAGGTGGCCCCGACCGACCCACTGACCTTCGCGGGGCTCGGAGCCCTCGTCTTCTTCATCGCCGCGCTCGCGGCCACGGTCCCCGCCCTCCGGGCGGTGCGGGTGGACCCCGTCGAGGCACTCCGCAGCGAGTAGGTCGTGACGCTCGAGGAACTCTTCGTGGCGGCGGTCCGGATGCTCGTTCCGCTCGTGGTTCTGGGGAGCGCGCACGCCGTTCTGGTGGGCCGGCGGGTTGGCGCGGGAGCGCGGCGGGCGTCCTCCGTGACAGAGAGGGAGCGGCTACGGTCCGGCCGTCCGCGGCTGCCGGGAGTGTGAGGGAGCGGGCTACCGCTCCAGCCGGCGCACCTCCACCCGCTGTACACCCATTTCGTCGACCGAGCGGCCGAGCACCCGGTCACCGAGGACCTGGAGGGGCCGGAAGCCGAGCGGGACGGAGACGGAGGCGACGCGCTCTCCCTCGAGGGTGAGGACGTTCCAGATGCCTCCGTCGTTCTGAAGCGGGTCCAACCAGAGAGCATCTTCCATCGGCTCGTAGGCCTTGGCCCACAGCCGGCCCTCGTCGTCCACCAGGATGGCCGCGATGTGCGGCAGGGAGTCGGGTCGGGGGACGTGGGGCAGCGCCTCGAGGAAGAAGCCAACCTCCGTATCCTGCAGGGCCTGCTCCAAGCCCGACAATGCAGCCGGGATGTCGTGTTCCACGCGTGGAGTCGAAAGGGTGCGGGTCCCCTCGGCCACCTGCATCACCCTGACATGGTTGGCGTATCCGTCGAGCGAGAAGACGCTCCGACCGTGGACCGTGAAACGTGGGAGTGGCGAAAAGGGGAGGGGTGCCGCCGACCCTTCGCCGAAGGTGAAGCGTACCATGCCGGACATCTCGCCGAGGCGCTGGACGTGAGCCCCCTCGGCGTCGAAGACCTCGATCGACATCCGGTCGCCTGCCCCATCGGCCCCGCCGATGAGGGAGAGCACCGCAACGCCGCCCGGCTCGACCGGACCGACACCCGCGTCCAGACGCCCCACCCCGGATGCCTCGGCATCGATGTCCAGGCGAAGGGTTCGCGCGGGCTCACCGGACGGCGTGAACCAGGTGAGGCGTCGCAGGTCCACGTCGTACGCCACGAGTGTGTCCCCTACCGCCCACGCGAGTTGCAGGTAGCTGAACTCGCCGGGCCCCTCCCCTGCTCGACCCATCTCGGTGACGAAACGCCCGGCGTCGTCGAAAACGCGGATCGCGGAGGCACCTGCGTCCGCGACGAAGATGCGGCCGTCCGGAAGCCACCCGGTGGAAACGATCGACTCGAAGAGGTACGGCGCCTCGCCATCGACGAGGCCGATCGAAAGGTCGGGAACCGCCGCCACGCTCCACGCCGCCACCCCCCCTTCGTCGGTCGAGCCACCACACGCGCAAAGGGCGGCGGCCAGGGCGGATGTCCATCTTCGCGCACGAAGTCGCATGCTCTCTCCCGGTGACGTGGGGCGTCGGTGGGGGTACGGGTTCGGCAGACGCACCTTACCCGGAGCACCGCACCCCCGCGAGTCTCTACCGCATCCAACCCGCCTGCAGCACGATGCCGAAGCCGCCGTAGGAAGCGACCGAGTTGACGTTGCCGAACGCGTGGAGCCCGATGCCGATCAGCATCGCCTGAA
>JAUIKL010000098.1 GCA_030430625.1 Gemmatimonadota bacterium | reverse complement strand
GCTACCACCGGTCGGTGGATGGACGGACGGTCCGCATCGCCTTCGATCGACCCGACTGCCGCAACGCGTTCCGACCACGAACCGTCGACGAGCTCTTCCAGACCCTGGAGCACGCCCGCACGTCACCGGACGTCGGCTGTGTGCTTCTCACGGGCAATGGGCCCTCTCCCAAGGATGGTGGGTGGGCTTTCTCCTCCGGTGGTGACCAACGGATCCGTGGAGCCGACGGATACCAATACGAGGGTGCCGAGGGAAGCGTCGATGCCGCCCGCCTCGGTCGGCTGCACATCCTCGAGGTGCAACGGCTGATCCGTTTCATGCCGAAGATCGTGATCGCCGTCGTCCCCGGCTGGGCCGCCGGTGGTGGTCACAGCCTCCACGTCGTCTGTGACCTGACTCTGGCCAGCCAGGAACACGCACGGTTCAAGCAGACCGACCCGGACGTAGCCAGCTTCGACAGTGGCTACGGATCCGCCTACCTGGCCCGAATGGTCGGGCAGAAGCGCGCACGGGAGATCTTCTTCCTCGGCTTCGACTACACGGCCGACGAGGCGCTGGCTATGGGGATGGTGAACGCTTCGATCCCGCACGCCGAGCTGGAGTCGACGGCCCTGGATTGGGCAAGGACGATCAACGAGAAGAGTCCCACGGCCATGCGGATGCTGAAGTACGGCTTCAACCTCGTCGACGACGGCCTGGTCGGTCAGCAGCTCTTTGCCGGAGAGGCCACACGGTTGGCGTACGGGACGGAAGAAGCGCGTGAGGGCCGCGACGCATTCGTCGAGAAGCGGGACAAGGACTTCAAGCGTTTCCCCTGGCACTACTGAGGGGTCGTACCGGAGCACCGAGCCCGAACGCTGAGCCACCCTCCGTCGAGGGAGGGTCCATCACGGAACAGCCGGTCCCTACTGGAACCGGAAGCGCAACAGCTTCCCCATCCCACCGTACTCCTCGCCTCCGACGAGGTAGACGGCGTCTCCGTGGCGCACAGCCACGAGTTCGGAGATCACCCCCGGCAGCGACAGCGCCTTCGTCCAAACCTGGTCCTCCGGCGAGTAGCACTCCACGGTCTGGAGGTCCCTGCCCCCGAATACGCACAACCGACCATCGAGCACTGCGGCGCCGTGGGCCTCGCGTGGAACGCTCATCGGCGGCCGGTTGACCCAGGTGTCTGCCGAGGGATCGTACTCCCAGAGGGTATTCCAGGACCGCCGCTGAGCTTCGCCGCCTGCGGCCAGGATCCGGCCATCGGCCAGCGCTGCGGCCGCCCAGGTGAGGCGTTCATCGGGCGCGGGAGCAACGAGTGACCACGTATCGGTCGTCCAGTCGTACACACGTGTGTGCTCCGACGGTGAGGCGAGCCCATCGATGCCGCCGATCAGATACACCAGTTCACCGGCCTGCACGACGGCAGCCCCCGCCGACGGGGTGGGAAGGGGCGCCCCGTTCGTCCACGAGTCCGTTTCGGGATCGTAGACGAAGTGCTGGTCGGTCGTAGGCTCACCATTCGTCACGCCCCCGAAGACGTGCAGTGAACCGCCGACGAAAGCGGCACTGGCCCAGTCCATCGCTGTCGGTGCGTCGGCTCCGAGACTCCAGCTACCGCTGGCGAAGTCGAAGATCTGCAAGGCGCTTTCACGCCCGCCCCGGGTACCGCCGACCACGTAGAGGTGTTCGTCCGAGGCCGCCGCCGCCGGCGCCCGGACCGGCCTTGGCATCGTGGCCAATTCGTCGATCGTGCTGGGCAGGCCGCTTTCGGCTTCGAAGACAAGAGGCGGGAGGGTGTCCACCGCGACCACCGCAGACTGCGGAGCGGAGGTTTCGCCGAGGGTCCAGACCGCCATGGCCACCCCAGCGCTGTCGGTCGAGGTCGAGGCGGGTGAGAGCGACCCGCCCCCACCCGCGATCAGCCACGATACCGGTTCGTTCGGCACCGAGTTGCCCCACCCGTCGGTCACGGAAATGACCAATGGCTCACGGAGAGGGCGCCCCGCGGCTCCGATCTGGTCGCGGCCGGAGACGACGCTCACCAAAGCGGGGTCACCTGGGACCGTGATGGCATCGAAGGTCACCGAGAGGGCACTCCCACCACCGGCTACACTGCGCACGACACCGAGGAGCCTCTGGGGCCGTCCTGCGACAGTCCCGAGCCTCCAGTCGGTCGATGCGAGTCCGGACTCGTCCGTGACCGTGACTGGGGTCAGGACCTCTCCCCCGCCGAAGACCGCGACGAAGCTCACGAAGGCCCCGGAGACAGGGACGCCCGCCGCGTCCGTCACCCTGACCTCGGGAGAAATCGCGAGCATCTCCCCGACCTTGCCCGCTTGATCGGCCCCGTTGGCTACGGAGACGTCGGCCGCCGGTCCCGCCACCGTGGTCGGCCCCATGCTCTCGCACGCCCCGACGCCGAATCCCCCGGCCAGGGCCGCCACCAGGACGAGTGCCCTCGAGGATGGTCGCGCCCCGAGGCCCGTGATCGGAGACAGACGCCTCATATCGTTGCGCAATGGAACCACCGTCCGAAACGAGCGGGAAAGCCGGCGACCTTTGCTCACCGCACGGCCACCGTATCCGCAATCTTCCCAGCCCCAGTTCACTCGACAAGGGCCGGACGTCGCGGATTCACTACTGCCCCCTGTTGGGATCTCAGAGTGTGCCCGAAGTTCCCCCCGAAATGACTCACCGGGGAACCCCGATATGGTCCACGCGGCTACGCCAATCCCGTCCGTGCGCTCGACGGCCTTGATCCTAGCAGGAAGTATCCTGGTGTCGGCCGGCTGCGCCCCCCCACCGGTCGTTCCACCACCCGGCGAGATGGACGCGCTTCGCTCCAGGGTCGATCGGAGTCGGGGGGACCTCGAGAGCACGGTGCGCCTGGCGGCTGGGCTGTTGAATGAGGGGGATGTCGATGGCGCCCAGCGACTCCTGGAGGATGCGTACGAGGAGGTGCCGAGCGCGACCGCATACCTCGCGGCGCTCGGCGCCGTAGCCGAGAGCAGGGACGACTACGTGACCGCCCGGGCCCGATACCTCGACTTCTCCCAACGGGCCGGCTGGACCCCGTTGACGAAGAGCCTTGCCGAGCGCCTGGTCTTCCACCGAGGGAAGACGGCGCCCGCGCTGGCCCGCGAGTTGGTGGAAGGCTCCCGCGTTCTGGACCACGGCACGGAAAGGTCGGTCATTGCGGTGCCCCGGGTGACGGCACCGCTGGGCGACGAGCGTCTGGAGAGACTCGCCATCGTCATGACGGAGCTCCTTGTTCGTGACCTCAGGGCACAACGTCAGCAAGTGATCGACTGGGAACTGAGTGAAGCGGTCCACACGTTGGTGGGCCAGGACGACCTCACGGACGGTACCGTTGCGCGACATCTGGCGGCCGACTTCATCGTCGGCCTGGAGATCGCGCCGATCGGCGAAGGGTTCGCCAGCATCGATGTGTCCATCCACTCCTTCGAGCCCGGCGGAGAATGGGTAGACTCTCTCGGGGTCAGGTTGTCCATCGTACCGGGGCCGTACGCCCCGGAGCGCACACGGATCGCCGGCGAGGTACTCGAACTCCTCATCGACGCTCAGGGCGGAGTAAATCGACCGCCACTCGCACCGGACGGAGTCTTCGACACGGACCGCGTGCTCGACCTCTTCGCCGACGGACTTCTCGCGGCCGCTCGGGGTGACGACGCGTCCGCGCTTCGGGACTTCGAGGAGGCGTTGGCGTACGAACCCGGCTCTCCGCCGGTGCTCGACCGCGTGCGCCAGTTCCAAAGCCTGACCACACCCGCTGAAGACCGGGTCGGGTCACTGTTCACCGAAGTACTGGCCTTCGCGCGGTCCGCCGCCCAAGCTCAAACCGCCGCGCGCACCACCGGAGCTGCGTGGTCGACCCCCGAAGAGATGTCTCGCTCCGGAGCTCTGGATGCGCTCGGACTGGACAGACTGGGCGCGCACACGTTCGTCGACCTCATCGTGCGGCTCGGGGGGGGCTCATGAGCAGACCAGTCGCCAACTTCCCCCTGCTCGCCTGCGGCGTTGCTCTGCTCTTTGCCGCTGGCGGCCCTGCTGAAGCGCAAAGCTTGTCCATCGCGACATCCCATCAGTCGTACACGTTCGACAACCCGCGTGTGGTGGGCCTCGAGGGGTTTTCGATGACTGCGTCGCGTGTTCACGGGAGCTACCTACCGTCTCCATCCTTGGAGGTCGGTGGAACGGCGCACCTCGCCCGCACTTCGATCGTGCCTTTGGGTCGAGGTGAGATGGGCCTCCAAGGTCTCACCGACGTCGAGGTGTTCGTCGGCCCCGACATCGGGCCATTCCTGATCCGGGTCGGGTTCGCACCCCGCCTCGCCAGCGCCGACGGTACAGGAGAGTTGCTGGTGGTCGGAGGACTCACCGCCACCGAGGCACTTCCGTTCCCGGTTCGAGGGTGGGCTCAAACCAGCCGCCTACGCCTCGACGCGACGATTCGAACGCAGACCGAGCGCTACACGTTCGATGTCCTCGCCGGTCTGCGTCGACACGGATCTTTCGAACCCTTCGAAAACCAATCACTGGCATACCGGCCCGGGATGGAGCGACGCGTGGGTCTTCGACTACACCGTTGGGTCTCGGCCATATCCTGGTTCGAGTTCGGCGGGCTCGTGTCCAGCATCGGTTCGGACACGAGTCTGGGTATCGCCGCCTACGACCCCGGCATTCGCGCCCGGGCCCATCTGGCTGGATTCGTTGCGGCTGGCCCGGTCGGGTTCCTCTTCCGGAGCGGAGCGTACCATCGGGCATCCGGTGCCACGATCGTTCCCCCCTCGACGCTCGGCGCACCTGAGTCGGCCATCGTAGGACTGACCGATACGGAGCCCCGAACGGTCTTCGAGGCGGGCGTCGAGACGATGGGGAGCATCTTTGGGGCGCCTCTGACGACGGAGGTAGCAGGCCGTTTCGGAAAGGACGATGCCAAGACCTGGCTCGTGTCCGTTGGACTCGAGACAGAGATCGAGGTGAGGCCGCCCGCGCCGGGGCGATGGTTCGTTCGTCCATCCGGAAAGTTGACGCGTGGACGCTTCGCTCTCGGCCGTCGACCGCTCACCTCGTTCTCGGCATGGGAAGTCGGCGCCACGGTCCACTGGGAGGGCTCGTGACTCACTCTCGATGGTGCCTCGTGCCCGCCTTGGTGGCGTCCGCGTGCGTCTCTCCGCTGCACCTCGATGAGACCACCGCCCCTCCGCTCACCCTGGAGATCTCCGACGAGTTTGCCCAGGTCGTCGCCGAAATCGACCGACTTCGAGTGCGCATCAGCCGGCCTCCGGGCATCGCCCGTGACACAGCGCTCGCGACAGGGGGTCACGAAGGAGTCCTCAGAGTTCGTGCTGTGCTCCGACCCGAGGAGGGGCAACCGGGCACTGTGGTGGACCTGAGCGCAGTTAGCGGTGTGACCCCACTCTTCCGGGGGTCACTCGTGGTGGGTGAGGGAGACGGGTGGCCCCTGGAGATACGCGTCCCGATGATCCCGGTCGCCACCTTCGAGGCCGGCGACGATCGCGTGATCACCGTCGGACAGAACATCGACCTCGATGCGCTGCCCGTCGCGACCTTCGTCACCGGGACGACGATGACTCCGCAGGACGTTGCCTGGATCTCGGAAGACTCCACGGTGGTGCGTATCGATGGGATGACGGCCGTCGGAGCGGGGGTCGGACTGACGCGCGTGTTCGGAGTTTGGTTCGGAGAGCTGGACTCGATGACGGTCGAGGTCACCGGGTCGGCTATGAACCAGGGACGCTAGCTCTCGGGATCGTGCCCCCCTCACCGTAAGAAGATCGACTTCGGCACGAACCCCGTGACGACCTGGGTGAGGTCCACCACTTCACTCACACGGAAGTCGACGGCGATGCTGGCCAGGGAGAGTGCCTTGGCCGGAGTCAGCCCCTTCTCCTCAACGAGGAAGTCGACGACCTCCCATGTAGCGTGGCGCGCCGCACGGTCCAGGTCGAGGTCGATGCCCATGAGCATGTGATGCGTCGCGTTCTCCGCCCGAGGGCCGTCGAGTGACATGTCCTTGCGCACGGTCAACCGGAACGTGCCTTCGAGAGACTGCTCGATCGCGGTTCCACTGACCTCCCCGTCCCCCTGGGCTCCGTGGGGATCACCGACGTAGAAGAGCGCGCCCTCGTGGAAGACGGGCAGGTACAGCGTCGCCCCGGCGGTGAGGTCCTTTACATCCAGATTTCCGCCGAAGGGACCGGGCGGACGAGAACTCTGCACTCCGGGCACGGTCACACCCGGCTGGCCTACGACCGGGTCGGGCGCTACGGCCAGAATCCCCATGAACGGAGCGAGTGGCACCTCGATCCCCTCGTCGAAGAATGCGACCTCGCGATCGCCCGACATGCCGGTCATGATGACATGCCGTGTGCCCTGGGGGATGTCGAGCAGTTCATCACCCTCGGCGTAGCCCGGGTAGGAAGGCGAAAAGACCCCACCGCGCGCGTTGGTACTGTTGATCCCCCAGGGGGCGCGGGTCTTCAGGTCCAGAATCTCGATCTCGAGCACGTCCCCCGGTTCTGCACCCTCGACGTAGATCGGGCCCGTGATCACGTGCCCGCTACGACCCTCGCGCGGTCTTCCGCTGCGGGATCCCCAGAAGGCGACCACGTCCTCCAGAATGGCTTCACGCGGGATCCCCTGCTCCGTCAGGTACTCGATGGGTTCCTGAATCTGGGTCGTACCGGCGTGCGTCAGCGTGTTGACCCTCACGCTCTCACCCGAGGCCATTCGCAGCACGGGTGCCTTGTCGGCCGGGAAGTCCCCCCACACGACGTTCTCCGGGGTCGAGGGTACGAAGTGGTCGGCAGCGATCACAGCCTGCGCCCCCGGCTCGGTCTCCGACACTTCCGCAGCTTCGGGAGTCGAGCAAGCCGAAATCAACGCACAGCCCGTACCCATGAGGAGCACCGCGTGCCGTGGCCGGATCCGGTCGACGAAGTCCAAAACGCGCGAACGGTGAGCGGAGAATGCGATGAGACGGGTCGGCATGAGAACAATCCAGTCGGGGGCCGGGGCGGGTCGTCTCAACCCTCCGGCCGCCGGCGGTGCGGCGCAAGTCGTACTGCGATTTCGGGGGACCGGCCGCAAGCCTACGTCAAGATATCCGCGGCGGTCCGTACTCGTTCGGCCCGTCGGTCCCCGGCCAGACGTACGACGCGATGCACAGCGCGAAGAAGACCAGCGCAAAGAGCCCCATAGCGACAACGCCCAGGCCGGGGTGCACGACCAATCCGAGGCCAACGGCCACGACCCCGCCAAGCATCACTTTCGGCAGGATCCACAATGACACGCCGAAGTCGTGCATCCGCTTGGCCCAACCGGCCATCGACGGCCAGAAGGTGAGCAGGGAGGCCATGACCCCCATGGGGCCGACTCCGCTCTCACCCGCGAGCCCCACCAATCCGTCAGCGAAACTCCCGGCAAAGCTGAGAGCCATCAGCGGGAGGAGGTACTGCACGATATAGTCGGCTCGTCCGATCCGCCCCTCGAACGACAGGTACTGACCGATCGACCACGGGGCGTGCGCCTCCGCTACGTCCACGCCGGGGGTGAGGACCGGTGCAACCGGCGGCTCGCTATCCGTCCGTGGCCCGACGTCTGCCGGACCGGATACGGACTCGTCGTCACCCCCACCGACTCCGAGCTGGTCCCGATACATCCCGTCGGTCAGCGACTCGGCCCGCTCGACCAGTCGGGCCATAGCCGGGGGGAGGCCGGCCGATCCGGAGGCGTACGAGAGGTCGAAGCGAGCCACTCCATCCTCGCCTTCGAACTCGAGGCGCCACTGGCAGAGGTGCCCCTCGCGGCCGGGGTCCTCATAGGTTCCCGCCCGTTCGAGAAGCTTCGGGGGAACCGCACTCATGAAGTCTGCGAACACGCCCGGGATCCGGTCGGTCGCCACCGCCTCCTCGTAACGATGAAGGGCGCTGTAGCCCATTCGTTTCACGAGCCCGTCGGCGTTCATGAGAATGAGCAGTTGAGGTTCACCGTCGACGCGCAGGCTGATGCGTACGACGGTGATCGACTGCAGGGGCACGACGGCCATGATCGCTTCGTCCCGGGGAGGTGTACACAAGCGCAGCTTAGCTACGGTAGGATTCACTTGCCCCGTCATGAGGACAAGGACGTCTTGTATCCGTTACATCGCCACCGGGTCTCCAGCCGTCCGCGCGGCCCCTACGCCAACTCCCGGATCTCCCGTACCAGGTCGCCCATGGACTCCTTGGCATCGCCGAAGAACATGAGCGTGTGATCGAGATAGAAGAGGTCGTTGTCGATCCCCGCGAAGCCGGGTGACAGCGACCGTTTCATGACGATCACCCGGCGCGCACGGTCGACGTCGAGGATCGGCATCCCGGCGATGACCGAGCCGGGTTCGCGGGCCGAGGGGTTCACGACGTCGTTGGCCCCGACGACGAGGACCGCGTCGATGTTGCCGAAGTCGTCGTTGATCTCGTCGAGGTCGAAGAGGCGGTCGTAGCTCACGTCCGCCTCGGCCAGGAGCACGTTCATGTGGCCGGGCATGCGGCCCGCGACCGGATGGATCGCGTACTTAACGTCGACCCCACGCTCGCTGAGTAGGTCTCCGACCTTTCGCAGTTCGTGCTGCGCCTGGGCCACGGCGAGGCCGTACCCGGGCACGACCACGACCGAGTTGACGTACCCGAGTTCCGCGGCCGCCGCCTCGGCGTCGGCCCGGCGCACGGGGCGCTGGCCGATCTGCGACCGGTCGACACCCGCGATCTCTCCTCCGAAGCCGCCGAACATGACGTTGGTCAGCGAGCGGTTCATCCCCTTGCACATCAACATCGTCAGGATCAGACCGGCAGCGCCGACCAGGGCTCCGGAAATGATCAGCACCATGTTGCCGATCACGAAGCCCGCGGCGGACGCAGCCAACCCGGAGTACGAGTTCAGGAGTGAAATCACGACGGGCATGTCGGCGCCGCCGATCGGGATGACGACGAGCACGCCGAGCGCGAGTGCCAGCACGAGGAAGGCCGTGAACAGCGTCAGGGGTGGTGTCGAAAGCGATCCCACGCCGAGTGCCGTGGCCGCCAGAATCAGCAGCCCGACGAAGACGACCAGGTTGACGGCGTTCTGTCCCGGGAAGGTGATCGGGTTACCGGTGATCAGCCCCTGGAGCTTCCCGAAGGCCACGAAGGAGCCGGTGAAAGTCACGGCGCCGATCAGACTTCCGAGCATGATCGACACGCCGGCCGTCGATGCACCTACGGCGGGGTTCGCCACGAACTCCGCGATGGCAACGAGCGCGGACGCGCCGCCGCCGAAGCCGTTGAAGACGCCCACGAGCTGGGGCATATCGGTCATCTCGACGCGCCGGGCCGCGACCCCGCCGACCAGGCTTCCGATCGCGACCCCGACGAGGATCCACGTCCACGTCAGAATCTCGGTGTCCACGACCGTGGCGATGATCGCGACAAGCATGGCGACCGCCGCCATCGCGTTGCCGCCGCGCGCCGTCGCCGGGGACTGAAGCCTTTTCAGCCCTACGACGAAGAGGACGGCTGAAAGCAGGTAGGCGAGCTGAACGATGATGTCCTGGTTCATGATCGGCCTACCGCTTCCGGAACATGCTGAGCATACGATCCGTCACCATGAACCCGCCGACGACGTTGATCATCGCCATCGCGATCGCCGCGACGCCGAGGCCGATCTGGAGGG
>JAUIKL010000097.1 GCA_030430625.1 Gemmatimonadota bacterium | reverse complement strand
GACGCAAGACGCGGGGCAAAGGCGATGGCGCCGCTGATGGCCGCCGCCTGGATCGCCTCGAAGAACGCTCCCCACTGCCCGTCGAGGAGGAGGCGGCCGGTGCTGCTCACCGGGTCCACGAAGCGGTCGATGGAAGCGAGGGCCGAGTCGGCGGCCTGTCCGGCGGTGCTGTCGGGCTGCGCGGACCCGCCGGGCAGGCCGGGTAGCTGAGCGAGCATCGGAAGAATCATGTCGTACCTCTCGGTTCGGTCATGGTCGACCACCTCGCGACTGGATCGCGAGCGCGGATCGCGGGGACGCGGGGCGCACGTCGGCATCGAGGTGTGCGGCGACCGGGGGACGACCAACCGAGCAAGCGACGTGCCCACCCGGTGCACGCGGACGCCCCGCCAGATACGGGGTTTCGCCGCGAGCGAAGTCGTTGACAGATACTGTACCGGCGGGTACAGTTCATGTCAACTGTACCGAACGGTACAATGGACAAGACCGAGGAGAACGATGCCCGACGGAAGTGAGAGCGATGCCGCGCCACCGGCCCGACGCGTCACCGAACGCGGACGGCGGACACGGGAACGCATCCTCGAAGCCGCCACCGAGTTGTTCGGCACGCGCGGTTACGCCGGCACGCGCGTCGACGACATTCTGCGCCGCTCGGGTACCGGGAAGGGTCAGTTCTACCACCACTTCGACGACAAGGCCGACGTCGGGAGGGCGGTCCTCCGCCGACAGCGCCGTTCGACCCTCCCAGGCCCGCAGAGCGGGCGTGGACTCCTCGACGGATGGGCGAAGATCGGCGCGTGGTTCGACGACATCCTCCGAACGACCGAGCGCCGTCTCCACGCGGGGGGCGTCCAGCGCCCTTTCCACGTCGACGGCGCGCCCGACACGGACCCGCTTCGCCGCGAGTACCTCAAGACGATGCGGCTGCGGCGGCGCCTCCTACGTCGTGGCCTCTCCAGGATGAGGCGATCGGGTGCACTCGTTCAGGAGGCCGACCCGGAGCGGCTCGCCGCCTTCGCCGCCGCTACGATCGAGGGCGGCCTGCGCTTTGCAGGGGACGACGGGTCCGTCGACCCCCTCCGACACGCGCTCGGAGAGGCGTACGACCACCTGCGCGGCTATGCGTCCGACGAACAGGAGCCGCACGCCCGACCTGCACGCGCGGGGTGACGTGCCGGGGCGGACCGAGGGCGTCGGTTCGGCCTTGCCCCGATCCCGACCCCGAGCATCACACCCGAACGAGTCGACCCGAGGCCGGGTGAAGGGGTGTGGTCCCCTCACCCGGCCCGCCGGTCGATCAGCCGGGGAGCCGGCCCTCCAACTGGGCCCACGCCCCGCGGATGGTGCCGAGCATCCCGACGAGGAAGCTCCGCTGTAGCCGCTGGTCCGATGTCACAGGGCCGACCCAACCCCCGAGCGAACCGTACAAGCGGCTGTACCGGCTGCTGAGTTCACCGGCCTGTCGATCGAGGTCGCGCAACTCGAGTTCGAGGCCACGCGCAACGGAGAGCGGGTCCGTTTCGGCATCGAGTCGGTCGGCCACCTGGCCGATCTCCCGGGACAATGCCTGGGCCTGGCCCAGCTCCACCCACACGTCCAGTTGGACCTCCGTCCACTCCGTCCGCACGGCATCGTCGGCCACGATCCGCGGATCCTCCGCGACCTCGAAGGCCTGCTCCGCCGCGACACCTGCCAACTCCAGTCGAACGACGTACCGACCGGGGACGACCAGCGGCCCCCGACCGGTGCGCTCACCGTTCAGGAGATTGTGCCGGAGGTCCCACACGACGCGGTTCACGCCGCGCTCCGCCGTCGCCGCCATCTCGGCCACCGGAGCCCCATCGGGGCCGATCACCGTCAGTTCGGCGCTGCCCCCGGCCGACCGGGACCAGAAGTCGAAGACAGCTCCTGCGGGCGGGTTCTCGCCCTCGAAGATCATGTTGCCGGTGTGCGCCTTCTCCCCCCGATAACGCACCTGCTCGGCGCGCTCGACGGTGAAGAGGTGCGCCGCGGATCCGGCGACGGCCGGGGTCATCTCCTGCAACGCGTTGATCTGGTCGAGGATGAAGATGCCCCGACCGTGCGTCGCGACGACGAGGTCGTTGTCGCGCGGGTGGACGACCAGGTCGTTGGCCGCCACGGTCGGCAGACCGCCGCGCAGCTCCACCCAATTCCTCCCTCTGTTCCACGACCAGAAGAGGCCGAGTTCGGTGCCCAGGTAGAGGACATTCGGATTCCTCGGGTCCTCCCGGACGACCCGCACCGCCCGTTCGGGCGGCAGGTCACCGACGATCGACCGCCACGATGCGCCGTCGTCCTCGGACACCCAGAGGTAGTTCTCGTAGTCGTCGTTTCGGTAGTTGTTGGCCGCGACGTACACTCGGCCCGGGACCGACTTCGACGCGTGGACCTGATTGACCCACATCAGCTCGGGCACACCGGGCATCGCGTTCGAGACGTCGGTCCACGTGCCGCCGTCGTCGGTCGAAACCTGAACCAGACCGTCGTCGGTGCCCACGTAGAGGGTGCCCGGTGAGAACTCCGACTCCGCGATGGCCGTGAGGGTCGGCCAGTACGGAATGCCGTCATCGAGGGAGAGGACGAAGGAGTCCGCCGCCTGATCCATGATGACCAAGCTGCGTCGATCCGTCCCGGTCGTGAGGTCTCCGAGGGATCGCCACGTATCACCCCGATCGGTGCTCTTGAAGATCTCGTTCAGTCCCGCGTACAACGTTTCGTTGTCGTGCGGCGAGATGATGTACGGGCCGTCCCAGTTGGCCGGCGGCATCGCGTTGCCGAGCGCCTGGTACGGATCCTCCAGGTCCGGCCACGTCGTCCAGTTCCTGCGGGCGCCGATGAACCCTTCCGGCTGATTGGGACGGATGTTGCGGCTCTCCCCGGTCTCGAGATCCCACCGGGTCAGGCCGAGGTACTGGCTCTCCGAATACAGGATCCGATTCTCGGTCGTGTCCACGAGGCTGAGGAAGCCGTCGCCTCCGCCCCACTTCGTCCAATCCTCGTTGAGGATGCCCTCCGATCGGTACGTCTGGCTCGGACCGGCCCACGACCCGTTGTCCTGTAGCCCCCCGTACACGTTGTACGGGTGCGCCATGTCGACGGAGACGCGGTAGTACTGGCTGAGTGGAAGGGCCGTGTGGTAGAGGAAGTGGTCACCGCGGTCGTAGCTGATGCCGAGGCCGCCGTCGTCGAGCTTGAGGACGTGCCGGGAGTCGTGCGGGTTCACCCAGACGAGTCGGTCGTCCCCGTGCGTCCGGTGGTCGCGCGGGATCGTGAACGTCACCCCCGCGTCGTCCGAGTAGCTGTACGAGTTCATCATGTAGATGCGCTGGTCGTCGTTCGGGTCGACGAGCGGCTGACTCGCGTACATCGGACGCGGGTTCCAATCGCTCTGGAACGTCCACGTCTCCCCGCGGTCCTCACTCCGGTAGATGCCGGCGCGCCTCTGCTCGTACGCGGTCGACGCGTTGAAGCGCTCACCCTGCTCGACGCTCACGTACAGGATGCGCGGGTCGGAGCGGTAGATCGTGATCCCGATCCGGCCGATGTCCCCGGTGGGCAGACCGTTCTGGAGGCCGGCGTTGGTCAGCTTGGTCCACGTGTCACCGCCGTCGGTGCTCTTGTAGAGAGCACTTCCCGGTCCGCCGCCGTGGAAGCCCCACGGCCGGCGCTGCCGCTGGTACATGGCGGCGTACAGGATGTCTGGGTCGGAAGGGTCCATGGCCACGTCGACGGCCCCCGTGAGGGGGTCGACGAAGAGGATCCGCTCCCACGACTCGCCGCCGTCCCGCGTGCGGTACAACCCGCGGTCGGGGTTGGGCCCCCACAGATGCCCCATCGCCGCGACGTACACGACGTCGGAGTCGTCCGGGTGCATGACGATCCGGCCGATGTGGTGGCTCTCCTCGAGTCCCATGTTGGCCCACGTCTCACCACCGTCTTCGGACTTGTAGACGCCGTCGCCCCACGAAGACGACTGGCGGTTGGCCCGCTCACCGGTGCCGACCCAGACCACACTCGTGTCCGTCTGGTGGACCTCGACGTCTCCGACCGAGTGCGTCCCCTCGGATTCGAAAACGGGCGTGAAGCGCACGCCGTTGTCGGTCGTCTTCCACACACCGCCCGTCGCGGACGCCAGGTAGTAGACCTTCGTGTCCATCTCGACGACGGCGATGTCGACGAGGCGCCCGCTCATGTTGGCCGGCCCGATCGAACGGTGCCGCAGTCCCTCGAGGTCCGACGTTTGCAATTGCGCGCTCGCCCCGGCAGGGAGGAGAGCGATCACCGCAGCGGCGAGTGCGGCGCGATTCAGCAACGTCTTGGTCATGGGAGATTTCCTCGTGTTCGAACCTGGAGCACGGCTCCGGTGTCCATCATCCTTGGGTGAGCAAGATGTCCACGGTCGGCCCGACCGTCTACGAGACCACGGAGTTCGATATGGCCGCATACCGCGTCGGCGTCATCGTCGGCAGCCTCGCGGCGACCTCCCGGAACCGCCGACTGGCCGAGGCTCTGCCGTCGGTCGCTCCGACGTCACTCTCGCTGGAGCCGATCGAGATCGGTGGGCTTCCGCTGTATACCTACGACCTCGACGACGATCTCCCGGCCAGCGCACGGATCTTCAAGACCGCCGTGGAAGCATGCGACGGCCTGATCTTCGTCACCCCGGAGTACAACCGCTCGATTCCGGCCGCACTCAAGAACGCCATCGAGTGGGGGACCCGGCCGCACGGGCAGAACTCCCTGGCCGGCCGACCCGCCTGCATCATCGGAACGTCTCCCGGCAAGCTGAGTTCGGCGGTGGCCCAGGCGCACCTGAGGGTCTCGCTGGCCTCGTGTGGTCTACCGGTGATGACCTCGCCCGAAGCGTACATCCAATTCTCCGACGAACTGATCGACGACGGGGAGATCGCAATCGAATCCTCGAGACGGTTCCTCGCGTCGTTCATGGAGTCGTACGCGTCGTTTCTCACCGCGCTCTCTCCCCGCTGAACCTTGCGGGAACCGCCCTCGACGTAAGCTTGTACTGATCGGCGACGCACCGGTCGTCCGGCCCGTGCGCTGAACCCGAACGAATCGAACGCCACCCCATGCTGAATCGCTCCACCACGACTGCCCTGATGGCACTCGCCACCGGCGCCCTGACGGCGTGCGGCGGATCGTCCTCTTCGATGTCCACCCCCTCCCCCTCCGACGGGCCCCGCATCGTCCAGCCCGGCGCACCGGGCCAGAATGGGCGATCTTTCTCCACGGAGGAGTTGGACAACGTCGAGGGAGTCACCTTCACCGAGGCCGACGTTCGCTTCATGCAGGGCATGATCCCGCATCACCAGCAGGCCCTTCAGATGACGGCCCTGGTGAAGCAGCACGCCACGACCGATGCGGTCCGCCAGATGGCTCTGCGCATGGAAATCTCCCAGCGAGACGAGATCGAACTCATGTCGACCTGGCTCCGGGAGCGCGACCAGCCCGTCGAGATGCCGATGGGTGACATGGGCGGCATGAGCGGGATGGGTGGCATGAACCACATGGTGAACGGGCTCCACGTGATGCCCGGCATGCTCACCGCCGAACAGATGGAGGCGTTGACGAACGCCCGCGGGCTGGAGTTCGACCGTCTCTTCCTCGAAGGGATGATCCAGCACCACCAGGGCGCCATCGACATGGTCGCGACGCTCTTCAACACGTCGGGCGCCGCCCAGGAGTCGACGGTCTTCAAGTTCGCCGAGGACGTCGACGCCGATCAGCAGATGGAAATCGATCGTATGCGCGGGATTCTGGAGCAGATCCGCTGACGAACCCGCACGACCGGCCGCCGCGCGGCCCCACACAGGGAGTCCCGCGTCCGGGAGCCCGACTCAGAACTCAGGAGAGGTATCGAATGAAGGACTTCGGTCAGACTGGGAGGTTCGGCCTCCTCGCGGCGGCGGCACTGCTCGCCACCGCGTCAACCGGCATGGATGCCGCTGCTCAGCAGCAGGCAGTCGTGCCCAACGCCCCCGCCCTGGAGTGGGACCCGAACGATCCGCGGATCGGTCTCGGCGCCGGGTGGCTCGACGCCGAGTCGGCGATCAGCGGGCTCGAGCTCCTGGCCGCGATTCCGCGTGCCGAGGGCTTCTTCAACCCGACGACTCCCGCGGACGGTCGCTTCAACAACACCGACCTCGCCTTCCAGGGACATCGGCTGATCCAGGGGAACTACAACGGGTTCCAGATCATCGACATCAGCAACCCGGCCGACCCGGTGTACGAGCTGTCCGTCGTATGCCCGGGTGGCCAGGGTGACGTCTCCATCTACGGGGACCTGATCTTCATGTCCGCGCAGGAGACGCGCGGCCGCCTCGACTGCGGCATCGAGGGCGTGAACGACTCGATCTCCGCCGAGCGGATGCGCGGTGTCCGGATCTTCGACGTGTCCGACATGAGCAACCCGACTCAGGTCGCGGCCGTTCAGTCGTGCCGCGGATCCCACACGCACACGGTGGTCACGCAGCCCGGTGATACCGAGAACGTCTACGTCTACATCCAGGGTACCAGCCGGGTACGCCCTGGCGGCGAGCTCGCCGGCTGCTCCGGCGGTATGCCGGACGAGGACCCGAACACGGCGCTCTTCCGGATCGAAGTCGTGAAGGTCCCACTCGCGAACCCGGCGGCGGCCGAGATCGTGAACATGCCGAGGATCTTCGCGGACGATCAGGGCAACATCTCCGGCCTCTGGCAGGGTGGTGACCACGGTGAGGGCACGCAGAGCTCGCGCCTGACCAACCAGTGCCACGACATCACGGCGTACCCGGGCATCGGGCTGGCCGGTGGCGCGTGCTCCGGCAACGGCATCCTCCTCGACATCTCGGACGCGGAGAACCCGCGCCGGGTCGGCGAGGTCGCGGACCCGAACTTCGCCTACTGGCACTCGGCCACCTTCAACAACGACGGTGACGTCGTCGTCTTCACGGACGAGTGGGGCGGCGGCTCCGCTCCCCGCTGCCGTGCATCGGATCCGGCCACCTGGGGCGCCAACGCGATCTTCCGGATCGGCGAGGGCGGCCAGATGGAGTTGGCCGGCTACTACAAGCTCCCCGTGCCGCAGACCGAGACGGAGAACTGCGTGGCCCACAACGGGTCGATCATTCCCGTCCCCGGCCGTGACATCATGGCGCAGGCGTGGTACCAGGGCGGTCTCTCGCTCATGGACTTCACGGACCCGGAGAACCCGTACGAGATCGCCTTCTTCGATCGCGGTCCGCTCTCGATCGAGTCGCTCTTCACCGGCGGGTACTGGTCGACGTACTGGTACAACGGTCGCCTGTACGGCGCCGAGATCTCCCGGGGTATCGACGTCTTCCGTCTCACGCCGAGCGAGCACCTCTCGGAGGCCGAGATCCGCGCAGCCGAGTCGGTGATGATGGGCGAGTTCAACGCCCAGCTGCAGCCCAAGGTGGAGTGGACGCCGTCGGTCGACGTAGCGCAGGCCTATCTCGACCAGATGGTTCGGTCGAACCGGATTCTCAACACCCGCGCCCAGGAGATCCAGCGGGTGCTGAACGGGAACGCTTCGGCGTCCCAGTTGAACTCCCTGGCCGCCTCGATCGAGGCGGACGTGGTCCAGATCGAGGCAGGTGAACTCGGTGGTGACGCCGAGCGGATGGCCCGCCTCGCGAGCACGCTTCGCGGGATGGCGATGTAACGGACCGGTCGCGGCGACGATGTCGCCGTGGACGAATGGACAGGGGTCCGGCGCGCGAGCGCCGGGCCCCTTTTTCGCATCGAGATCGAAGCGACTTCCTTGCGAGTGGCCTGCCGGCACCGAAGAATCATGGTGCGCTACCCCCCCACGGTCCCCTCTCCCGTCTCCATGGAGGATCGATGAGACTCAGAAGCTTGTTCGTGGCCGCACTGGCCATCTTCTTCACGACCGGCGTGCAGCTGTCGGCCCAGACCGGCACGTTGACGGGCCGCGTCCTGGCCGACGACGGCTCTCCGATCGTGGGAGCGCAGTTGAGCATCGCGGGCACCGGCCTCGGCGGCCTGACGAACGCGCGCGGCGCCTTTCTCCTGCTCCGAGTCCCGACCGGGACCCACGAGCTGCAGATCGAGAGCCTCGGCTACTCGTCCGCCCAGGTGACGGTCACGATCCGAGCCGGTGAAACCAGCTCGCACACGGTTCGACTGAGCCAGACGGCGGTCAGTCTCGAGGGTGTGGCCGTGACGGTCGGCTCACGCTCGGCGCACACGGCGGCGGAGGAGCTACCGGTACCGGTCGACGTGTACACGGCCGACGAAATCCAGCTGGCATCGCCCCAGATGGAGATGGGGAACATCCTGCAGGAGCTTTCGCCGGCCATCTACATGCCGCGCCCACAGATCGCCGACCTCACGTCGGGCGTCCGTCCGTTCCAGCTCCGCGGCATGAGCCCGGACCACTCCCTCGTGTTGGTGAACGGGAAGCGTCGCCACCCGACCGCGGTCATCCACGTCTTCGGCGCGGGCTCCGGCGGATCGGGGTCGAGCGGTGTCGACATGAACGCGATCGTGCCCTCGGCCGTCGGCGGAATGGAGATCCTCCGTGACGGGGCCGCAGCGCAGTACGGCTCCGACGCGATCGCCGGCGTGATCAACGTCCGGCTTCGGGACGACGTGCACCGCCCGCAGTTCAATGCGGTGCTCGGCCAGTACCGCCCCACGAACTTCGACCCGGACGGTGAGCGGATCGAGTTGAGCGGGAGCTCCGGCTTCGCCCTCGGTGACCGCGGCGTGCTCGTCCTCTCCGGCATGTACAGCGATCGGGCCAAGACGGATCGTGCGGGCCCGGACGGACGGGACCAGATCGTGGCGGGTGACGCCAACGAGGTCGCCGATATCGACGGTGACGGCATCAACGAGATCGTGACGCGCAACAACTCGGTCGACATGCCGAACCACGTCATCGGTGACGGGGAGACGACCAACCAGGGTGGCTTCCTGAACTTCACCTACGACCTGGACGAGAACCGGATCCACCAGGCGTACGCGTTCGGGGGCTACACCTTCCGCCGGGACATCAGCTCCGGCTTCTTCCGCCGCGGCCTCGACAACCGCAACTGGCCGCAGGTCCACCCCATGGGCTTCCTACCGAAGTTCCGGGGTGAGACGAGTGACCTCATGGCGGTCGGTGGAATCCAGGGCTTCGCGGGTGAGTTCGGCTACGACGTCAGCGTCGAGTTCGGCCGCAACCGCCTCGACACCGACATCTTCGACACGCACAACGTGTCGCTCGGGCCGTGCCTGGACCTCCAGTGCTCGAACGCACCGGGCTTCACGCTGGCACCGGGTGAGGACGGCATCCTCGGAACCGCCGACGACCCGGGCATCGCCAATAAGACCGACGTCTACGCGGGCGCGATGATCCTCAACCAGACGATCGTGCAGACCGACTGGTCCCGTGGGGTCGACATCGGTGCGTACGCGCCCCTGAACGTGGCCTTCGGTGCCTCGGCGCGCTTCGACAGCTACGAGATCATCGCCGGTGAGGCGGCGTCGTACGTCAACGGCTACCACCCGAACCGGAGCGGGGGTACGGCCGCCGTCGGGAGCCAGGTCTTCACCGGGTACCGGCCGGACCAGTCCGGAAGCTGGGGCCGGAACAACGTCGGCCTGTACGTCGACCTCGAGAGTGAGCTCACGGAGCAGTTCCTCCTGGCCGCAGCCGGTCGTTTCGAGCGGTACA
>JAUIKL010000096.1 GCA_030430625.1 Gemmatimonadota bacterium | reverse complement strand
TACATCATCCCGAACGAGATCATCCCCACCCACCCCAGAGCGCCGGAGTGGACGTGCCCGATGACCCAGTTGGTGTAGTGCGCCAGCGCGTTGACCGCCCGAATGGACATCATCGGGCCCTCGAACGTCGACATCCCGTAGAAGCTGACGGCGACGACCATGAACTTCAGAATCGGGTCCGTTCGCACCCGATCCCACGCGCCACGAAGGGTCAGTAGGCCGTTGAGCATCCCGCCCCACGAGGGAGCCAGCAGCATGATCGAAAAGACCATTCCGAGCGTCTGGGCCCAGTCCGGGAGCGCCGAGTACAGGAGGTGATGGGGGCCGGCCCAGATGTAGAGGAAGACCAGGGCCCAGAAGTGGAGGATCGAGAGGCGATAGCTGTAGACCGGTCGCTCCGCCGCCCTCGGGAGGTAGTAGTACATCAGGCCGAGGAAGGGCGTGGTCAGGAAGAAGCCGACCGCGTTGTGACCGTACCACCACTGAACCAACGCATCGGTGAGCCCCGAGAAGACCGGGTACGCCCTGGTCAGGGTCGCCGGCATGGCCAGCGAGTTGACGATGTGGAGGACGGCGATCGTCAGCACGAAGGACATGTAGAACCAGATCGCCACATACAGGTGCTTGACCCGGCGAATCGCGAGCGTGCCGAAGAAGTTCACGGCAAAGACGACCCACACGAGCGTGATGGCGACGTCGATGGGCCAGATCAGCTCGGCGTACTCCTTGGAGGACGTCAGACCGAGGGGGAGTGTGATCGCGGCCGCCACGATGATCGACTGCCACCCCCAGAAGTGGATCCGGGAGAGCGTGTCGTTGAACATCCGTGTCTTCAACAGCCGCTGCATCGAGTGGTAGATGCCTGTGAAGCACACGTTGCCGGCAAAGGCGAAGATCACCGCGTTCGTGTGGAGCGGCCGGAGCCGCCCGAACGTCGTCCAGGGCATGCCGAGGTTGGCCGGCCACCACGCGAGCTGCAGCGCGATGATCACACCGACCAGCATTCCGACGAGTGCCCAGACGACGGTCGCGGTGAAGAACATCTTCACGATGTCCATGTCGTAGTCGACCTGGAGGTCCTCTCCAGTCCGCATCGTCATCGACTCCATCGCTTCGTATCTCCTCCTAAATCAGGGAGAGAGGGTTGAGACCTGCGCGGTGTGCGAGGACCCAGAGGCCCGCGACCATCGAGACGACGGCCAGGGCCCGCCGCGCCCGGGGGCGCGTGGTGAGTGGTGTCACGGCCAGTCCGATGGCAGTGAGCGCCGGCGCGGTCCCGAGAGCGAAGGCGGTCATGACGACCGCGCCACCCAGCGGCCCTTCGGACGCCAACGCCAGCCCGAGGGCGGCGTAGACCAGTCCGCAGGGGAGAAGCCCGCTCAGCGCTCCGAACGCCAACCGCGCGGGCGTGCCCGTGCCACGGGCCACCGACGCCCCGACCTCGAGCAGTCCCGGGATCGCCTTCGGCTCCGGCAGCCAGCCGAGCGCCGACGCGCCGAAGCCGACGAGAACCGTCGCCGCCATCAGGGTGACGACGACGGGGGGAACCGGGAGCACCGCACCGAAGGTGCCCGCCAATGCGCCGAGAAGCGCATACGTCGTCCACTTGCCGACCTGCCAGCTGACGACACCACCCCGCCCCCCACACGACGCCACGAGGGGGCCGCACATTCCGACACAATGCAACGACCCGACGAAGCCCATCGCGACTGCGGCAGCCAGGAGATCGAGCACGCCCCCCCCCGGGGTCGGTGACCGGTGACGGGTCTAAGCTGCGTCTCGTCCTCGGGTCGGGGTGTCGGGCAGAGCGCGGCGCTACATGAGGGGGATTTCCCCTCGAAAGAAAAGCGTTGAGTCGATGGCGTATGTCGGGTTACGCTGAAATAGCGGGGGGAGTATCGGACGCGGCCCACGGGGTCGCGGCTCACCACCGACCTGGAGCGCTAACGTGCCGAAGATCCTGATCGTCGACGACAACGAGACCGATCTGCTGCTCATGCAGAGCGTACTCGCGCGGGCGGGTTATTCGACCGATGTGGCCGTGACCGGCGAGGACGCACTTCGGCGGTACCTGGACGATTCGGTCGATGTGGTGATCACGGACCTCCAGATGCCCGACGTGCACGGCTTCGAGTTGATCACGATCCTTCGGGAGTTCGCCCAACCTCCGGCGGTGATCGCCGTATCAGGCACGGGGCCATTCCAGCTTCACATGGCCGAGCAGCTGGGTGCGCGGCTCACCCTGTCGAAACCGCTCGACCCGGTCCTACTGCTCGACGCCGTCAAGCGGGCGCTCGAGGACAAGGACGACATCCACGTCCTCAAGTCGGGGTGATCGCGGAGGTCCGCGCGGGTTAGAGCTCGGTCAACAGTCCGACGCGGAGCGCGAAGCGAACGAGCTCACTCCGGTGGTGGAGGCCGAGCTTCTGCATGATCCGGGCCCGGTACGTGTCGACCGTCTTCGGTGAGATGAACAGCTTCTCGCCGATCTCTCTCGACGAGAATCCCTCGGCGGTCAGGCCCAGAACCTCCTGCTCCCTGGACGACAGGTCGGCCAACCCGGGCGAGTCGTCATCGACCGTGTTCTGGTATCGCCGCAGCAGGAGGGTGGCCGCCGTCGGGGGAAGATAGACCTGCCCCCGCGCGACGAGTCGGATGGCCTCGAGGAGGTCCGAGTCGGCCGACGTCTTGGTGAGGTACCCGCTGGCGCCCGCCTCGACGACCGGGACCAGGTACTCCTCCTCCGCGTGCACAGTCAGAACGAGAACGTTCGTATCCAGTTCGAGTGCACGGATGCGTCGGGTCGCCTCCAATCCGTTGGAGTCGGGCATCGACAGGTCCATGACGACCACATCGGGTTTGAGCTCGCGGACCCGGTCGACGGCTTCGTCTCCCGAACAGGCTTCCCCGACCACCTTCAGCCGCGGCTCGGCTTCGATCAGGGCTCGGATCCCGGCCCGGAACATGGCGTGGTCATCAGCCAGGACGACGCGGATCGACCTCATTCAGCGTCTGGGCGGAGTGGCACGGTGACGGTGACCACCGTCCCCTGCCCCGGCTGAGACTCGATGTCGAGGTGAGCGCCGACCAGCACGGCCCGCTCGTTCATCCCCACGAGCCCGAGCCCCGTGAGCCCACCGTCCGACCGGCGGGGCTCGAAGCCCACCCCGTCGTCGGTGACCGTGGCCACGACGCCCCGGTCCCCCTGGGTCAAGGCGACGTGGACTTCGTTGGCGCCGGAGTGGCGTCGAGCGTTGGAGACCGCCTCCTGGATGATCCGGTAGACGACGAGGGCGTCCGTCTCCGCCCACCCTCCCACCGTCTCTGCGTCGACGTGCACCGTGAAGACACCGGGATCCGTGGCCAAGCGACCGAATGCGCGAAGCGCCTCGGCCAGGCCCAGCTCCGCGAGTTCGGGAGGCCTCAGTCCACGCGCCAACCGACGAACGGAATCGGTGGCGCTCGTGATCTCTTCCCGGATCGACTCGAACGCCGCCGCGCGTAGGGCCGCGTCTTCTTCTCGGGCCAGCGCTCCGACTTCGAGGATCAAGGTGGCCAGTCGCTGAGCCGTGTCATCGTGCAGCTCCCGCGAGATCCGGAGCCGCTCGTCTTCCGTCGCGCGCAGCGCCCGATCGGTGAAGGTCCTCAGCAGGCTGAGCTCCGATGTGTCCCGGATACAGCAGATGACGAGGTTCAGCTCGTCCGAGGACCATGGGCTCAGACTCACCTCGACCGGAAAGGTGGAGCCGTCACGGCGCTGTCCCTTCAACTCGAGCCCCGCACCCATCGGACGAACGTGAGGACTGCGAGCATACCGGGCCCGGTGCTCCACGTGGGCTCCGCGTCGATCGGTCGGCACCAGGTCTTCGACCCCGAGCCCGACCAGTGATCCGGGCGGCCAACCGAACATCTTCTCCGCCATGGGGTTGGACTCGATGATCACCCCGTCCTCCCCGACGAGGAGCATGCCGCTCGGAGCAGCGCCGAGCAGGGCGCGGTAGTCGAGCGCAGT
Organism: Gemmatimonadota bacterium; assembly: GCA_030430625.1. Lineage (GTDB taxonomy): Bacteria > Gemmatimonadota > Gemmatimonadetes > Longimicrobiales > Gaopeijiaceae > UBA2589. Next base: position 5,716 of record JAUIKL010000096.1, on the reverse strand, counting down.
AAGGACGTTCGGAGGAGTCACGGATCGCGGACGGGAGGCATAGGTGATTTCCCCACAGCAGGGCAGTCCATCGTCCCGACAGCCGCACGCTCGAGGCACCACCACAATATCGTCGACGGAGCCCGTCTGGCGAGATGCCTCTTCGAGTCTTTCCAGCCCAGGAGCACACGATGTACGAGAAGATTCTGGTTCCCATGGATGGTTCACCCTTCTCGGAGGCCGCCCTCCCGCTCGCGCTGGAGTTGTCCCGGCGCACAGGGGCTGAGCTCCACCTCACCACCGTCATCGAGGGGGTCACCGAATACGCTTTCGAGGGGTGGGGTCCCGCTGCGGAGAAGGCCGCGACCGAACACCTCGAAGGCGTGGTCGGCAGGATCGAGTCGCTGACGACGGGTACCGTGTCGTACTCGGTACGCCACGGCATCGCGGCCGAGGAGCTCGCTAACGAGGTCCGGGAGTCGAAGGTCGACATCGTGGTGATGTCCTCGCACGGTCGGGGCGGAATGGCACGGCTCTGGCTGGGATCCGTGGCCGACCGCTTCTCACGCACGACCGACGTCCCCGTGCTCCTGGTCCGGCCGGACGAGGACGCGGAACCCGTGACCGACTTCGGGCACGACTTCGAAACCCTCCTCGTTCCGCTGGACGGTTCCGAGCTTTCCGAAAAAGCGCTCCGCCACGCCACCGACTTCGGCGAACTCTTCGACTCGGCCTACCACCTGACGCGGGTGGCGTCCTACCCGATCGACATTTCGTCGCCCTATCTGCCTCAGACCGTGGAGCTCAACCAGGAGATCGTCGACGAGGCCAAGAAGGCGGCATCAGCATACCTGGAAGAACACGCAGAACGCATGCGGAAGCGCGGCCTTCGTGTCACGACATCCGTCGTGGTCGACGCACAGGCCGGACACGGGATCGTCCGCGAGGCCGAAGCCGTCGGAGCGGAGGTGATCGCCATGGCGACGCACGGTCATACCGGGGTGAAGCGGTTCGTGCTCGGAAGCGCGACGGACAAGGTCATCCGAGGCTCCCACGTGCCGGTCCTGCTGCACCGACCCAGAGAGGACTGACAGCGAGTGTGTCACCCGGGGTCCGCGCCACGTCTTACATTCCGGAGCCCTTGAGGAAAGTCGTCGGCACACCCGGAGTCGGTCCGTGAAGCCTGTTTCGATCCGTTGCGCGCGTGCACTCGCGCTCGCCGCTCTCGTCGTTTCCGTAGCCGCGTCCCATCTGGACGCCCAGGTCCGGCGCGGCCGAGCCACGACATCGGAAGCGGCTCCGTGGGCCCCGGTCTCGATCGGGCTTCGCTTCGGGTACGATCAGGAGGTGCGGACTCAGCTTCTGGGCGCGACGCTTCGTATTCCCGTCGTCCGAAGCGGGATCGTGGAACTGAACCCGAGCGTGGACAATCTGTTCGTGCGCGGGCAGGACGACCGCCAGTACAACCTCGACGTCACCTACGCCGCAGCCGGCCCACGTGGTGGACTCATCCTCTTTGGCGGTGTGGCATGGCGAGAGTCGATCTTCGGCCTGCTCGTCACGGAGCGGACGCGATTCTTCGGCTACAACGCCGGGGCGGGCGGACGAACACGGGCGGGGCCACTCGAGATCGAGGCGCTGATCAAGTGGACCTTCCTCAACGATACGGAGCTCCAGCCGAACTTCGTGTCGATCGGGGTGAACCTGCCGCTCTGGGGCGCGGGGCCGCCCGGGCGCTGAGAGCTCCTATCGAGCCAGGGCGTCGACACCGACGCCGGTGAAGGGCCCCGGCGGCCCACACCCGCCGGGGGATCGCGCGATTTGCTGCCCCCCGATAATGTGTGACGGCTCGGCCCGACATCGTCGAGGCCACCCCCTCGTACACTGCGGTACCTTATGCGCCCCCACGCGTTCGTGTCGCTCCCGGCGGCGGTAGCTCTCGCCCTCTCGCTCTGCGTCTCGTCCGGCGCATCGGCCCAAACCCCGGGTTACCAGCAGATCGACATCGGATCCATCCGCGCCGAGTACGTGTCCGAGGTTCTCGATCGGATCAACGATCTCCTGGCCGACTGGGGAGGGGCGTGGGGCGGTGACGAGATCGACGAGCTCTCCGAACTGTACTGGGAGGACGCGCTCCTGATCCCCCCGGGCGGCCAGCTTCTCCGCGGGCGAGAAGAGATTCGGGACTACTTCTCGACCGCGCTCGGAGACCACGCCGACATCGAGGCGTTCATGCTCGACTTCGACGCCAGCGGCGGCATGTCCCAGGTCTTCGGCAACTACATGCTCGGCTTCGCGAGCGGAGACGGAGCGGGGACGACCGAGAGTGGTACTCTGATCACCGTGTACATGCTGCGCGGCCGAAACTGGAAGATCCGAAGTCAGGTGTTCATGCCGGGCTGATCGCCCGGCCGGTGTCAGGAAGCTTCCGCACCCCACGACGAAATCCGTAGCTTCGACGTCGACACCAAGCTCCGAAACGAGGTGTGGCGTGATCTGGCTTCTCGGCCTTCTCGGCGTTCTGGCCCTCGTGGCCGTCTACGATCTCTTCCAGACGAAGCACGCGATCCTGCGGAACTTCCCGGTCATCGGGCACTTCCGGTACATGCTCGAGGCGATCGGCCCCGAGTTGCGCCAGTACATCGTCACCTCGAACAACGAAGAGCTCCCCTTCTCCCGGGACCAGCGGAGTTGGGTGTACGCTTCGGCCAAGAAGCAGAACAACTACTCGGGCTTCGGCACCGACGACGATCTCGAGTCGTCGCCGAACTACCTCATCATCAAACACCACGCCCTCGGTCCGTCGACCGAGGTCGAGCACGACCCGTCCTATCCGCTGCCGTCGGCGAAGATCCTCGGGGGGCACAGAGGTCGGAAGCACGCGTTCCGTCCCGACTCGGTGGTGTACGTCAGTGGAATGAGCTTCGGCTCCCTCTCCTCCGCCGCGGTGGAGGCGTTGAACCGCGGCGCGGCGATCGCCGGGTGCCTCCACAACACCGGTGAGGGCGGGATCTCTCCCCATCACCTGCACGGTGGTGACCTGATGTGGCAGCTCGGAACGGGGTACTTCGGTGCCCGCACGCTGGACGGGGGCTTCGATCGCGACGAGTGCGTCCGCAAGGTTCAGGAGCACGGGGTCAAAGCCATCGAGGTGAAGCTGAGTCAGGGGGCCAAGCCGGGGCTCGGCGGCGTGCTCCCCGGCGAGAAGGTCACGGCGGAGATCGCGCGAATCCGAGGCGTCCGGCAGGGCGAGACGGTCATCTCCCCCTCCGGTCACCGCTCTTTCTCCAACGCAGACGAGCTCCTGGACTTCGTCGAGGACCTGGCGGACGCGACCGGCGTCCCGGTCGGCATCAAGTCCGCGGTCGGACTCCTCGGATTCTGGTCGGAACTCGCCGACCGGATGGCCGCGGAGGACCGTGGCGTCGACTTCATCGCCATCGACGGCGGGGAGGGTGGTACCGGCGCTGCACCGTTCGCGTTCGCCGATCACGTGGCCCTGCCCTTCAAGGTCGGATTCAGCCGCGTCTACACGATCTTCGCGGAGCGGGGTGTGCACCAGGACGTCACCTGGGTCGGTGCCGGCAAGCTCGGCTTCCCCGAATCGGCCCTCGTGGCGTTCTGCCTCGGCGCGGACATGGTCGCGGTCGGGCGGGAAGCGATGATGGCGATCGGGTGCATCCAGGCGCAGCGGTGCCACACGGGTCACTGCCCGACCGGGGTGGCCACCCAGACCCCGTGGCTGGTGCGCGGGCTCGACCCGACCGACAAAGCCGCGCGTCTGGCCAACTACGTGATCACGCTACGAAAAGAGCTGACACGCCTGAGCAATGCGTGTGGCGCGAGCCACCCCGGACTCCTCACCGCGAAGCACATGGAGATCCTCGACGGCTCCTTCGGGTCCCGTCCGCTCGACCAGGTCTTCGGGTACGAGCCCGGTTGGGGCCTCCCCTCGGCCGACGACGCCCGGGCCCTCGAGGAGGCGATGGCCGCGGCCCACTGAGGGAAGCCGCTACTCGATGAAGATCGTCTCTTCCGCGGAGACGAAGAGGACGTCGCGAAGTTCGGGGAACCGCTCGAACTGGCCGCGCCCCCGCTTCTTCAGGCCGACATCCGTGAAGCCGACGATGACCAGGTCGGCACTCGACGACCGGGCCTGGACGAGGCGCTCGAAGTCGATCTGGTCGTCGGTGGGGATCACCAGGACGTTCTTCTCGCTGATGAGGAGTCGCCCCTGGGAGATCATGTCGTGGATCTCGTCGGACCTCTCCTTTACCTCGCGTCGCGGATAGGCGGCGAAGAGTTTCACCTCGGCGCCAGCCCAATCCCGGTGACCCAGGAGGATGTAGGAGAGGAGAATCATCAGGTTGGCGTTTCGGGCATCGTTCCACGTCAGCCAGACGTGGATCTGGCTCCGGGTACCGAAGAAGTTCTCGCCGTGACGCAACACGAGCCGATTCATGCGCGGTACGCCCGCCATCATCATCCCGCTCACGACCTCGTCCAGGACCTCCGGCTCGTCGTGGCGCCCGAACTCCAGGAGGAGCGTGTTGTTCGCCATACCGGAAACGCCCGGCATCTGCAGACTCTGCGCCAGGGCGGAGGTCATCGACGGTGAGATCATGGCGTCCATGTAGATCGCGCCCCGCCGAGCACTCATCGCCTGGATCAGCCGGTCCCGGACTGCCTGACTCTCCTCGTAGTTCTCGGCTTCCAGCCGCCCTTCGATGTGGTGGAAGTAGGTCCCGAAGCCGTACCGGTTGCACAACCACTCGAGGAGCTGAACCGGGGCCGACCGATCGAACGTACGCGGCGTGATCATGATCACACTCGGGCGCCAGTCGTCCGGCGGCATCTTCTGGAGCCGGATCTGGAGGTAGCGGGTGGCCTGCGTCATCACACCCTGGAAGATCTGCCCGAGGTCGTCCGACCCGTGTCGGCTGCGGCGAATGACGGTGTAAATGCCGGCCATCAGTGCGATGGCGCCGACGGCGAAGACGAGGTCCATCTGGAGCATCAGAACCAGACACATGACCGCGCCGAGTAGGCTTAGGTACCACTTGGACCGGAAGCTCGGACGGTACGAAGGGCGCGCGGCGAAGTGCTCCAGGAAGGAGATCGCACACAGTGCCCCGTAGGTGACCATGAAGAACATCGACACGATCCGGGCGACCATGTCGACGTTCCCGAGCACGACGAAGGTGACGGCGATGGCGGAGGTGACGAGGGTCGCGTTCCGCGGTTCGTTGGCGTCCCCGACGCCCGCTGCCACAAAGTTGTTCAGCTTGGGCCGCGGCACGACTTCGTCGGCCCCGAGGGCCTGGAGAGTGCGCGGGGCGACGAGGATCGACCCGATGGCCGACGAGATCGTGGCGCACGCCAGGCCGATCGGAATGATCGGGCCCCAAACCGCGATCTGGGACATGATCAGGTAGTCCTCGCGCAGCATCGCCGTATCGGCGCTCGTCGCGAGCTTGATGACCACGAGGACGTACACGAGCATCCCGCCGAAGGTGGCCGACATGATCCCGAGCGGGATGGACCGTCTCGGTTCGGCCAGGTCTCCGGACAACCCGACCCCCGCGGTCATCCCCGTGAACGCCGGGAAAACGATCGCGAAGACGAGCATGAACGGGTCCGCACCCGACATGTCCGAGAAGAGTCCGATCGAGTCCGGCCGAATGCCCTCCGGGCCGGTGCCGAGGAAGAACATGGCCAGGGACAGCGCCAGGACGCT
>JAUIKL010000095.1 GCA_030430625.1 Gemmatimonadota bacterium | reverse complement strand
GAGCGGCTTCATGAGGGACCTCAACGATCTGGCCGTCGTGAGGCGCTACCGAGAGCGCTACGACGAGGCGGTCGCTCTGTACGAAGAGGCCATCGACTCCGCGACCGCGGTTCTGGGGCCGGCACACCCCGAGACCCTCCTCTACCGTTCGAATCAGGCGAGCGCACTGCTTCTGGCGGGGCGGCACGACGACGCGGTCGATGTCTACGTCACCGCCGTCGAGGCCGCGCGGGCCGAGTGGCCCGACGGGCACTGGCGGACCGCGAACCTCCTGAGCGAGTTGGGAGGCACGTTGATCCGGGCGGGGCGAGCTGAGGAGGCCCTTCGACCCCTCTCCGAGGCGGTCGACATGGCGATCGTCGAGGTTGGTCGCTACCACGCGTGGACGAACGTCTACCGGGGGTGGTTGGGTGCCGCTGCTCGGTTGACCGACCGCGACGATGCCGCTGACCAACTCTTCGGGTGGAGCCTCGAGGGATTGGGGAGCTACCCGGAGCTGGCTTCCGATCGCAACACGATCGAACGGGTCGAGTCCTTGGTTCGCACGATGCGCGAGGTGGGCCTGTCCACCGACGCAGGCCCCTTCGAGGCTCTGCTGGCACCGGCCTCGCGGGGCTCCTAGCGGGCCGGCCCACCGCACCTACTTTCCCCCCGTGCAGGTGCCGCGAGGGCGCCCGATTCAGCGCGGGACACCGGTGGGTGGCAGACTCCACAGAGATCACACGCCTCCTCGAAGGTTGGAGTGGAGGAGACGACGCGTCCTTCGACCGACTCATCGAGTTGGTCTACGACGACCTGCGCCGGATTGCGCACCGCCACCTGGGTGTGGGGGGACGGCACAGCGTCGTGGACACGACGGTTCTCGTCCACGAGGCGTACGTGAAGCTGGCCGGAGTCGACGATGCCGAGTGGTCCGGTCGCGCCCAGTTCTTCGCCTTCTGTTCTCAGGCGATGCGACGGATCCTCATCGACTTCGCGCGTCGTCGGTCGTCGGAGAAGCGGGGAGGGGGCCGGATCCGTGTCCCCCTTCGTGACGACGCGGCTGCGATCGAGACGAACATCGCGGAGTTGCTTACGGTCGAGGACGCGATCACCCGGCTCGAGGAGCGGCACGAGCGTATGGCCCGGATCGTCGTGTGTCGCTTCTACGGCGGGATGTCGGTGCCGGACACGGCGGAAGCGCTCGGGACCTCGGTTCGCACCGTGGAGCGCGAGTGGACCCGGGCTCGTGCGTACCTCCGTCAGGCCCTGGGTGACGACCAGCCGGAGTGAGTGCGGCGGCTCACTCGGGTGCTGCGTCGGCGCCGTAGCGGATGGGCAGAGCATCGCTCCACCCACCCGCTACGCGGGCCCGCCGGCTCGGGGGCGCCGGTGACCCTGGCGGTCAGCAGGAGACGCCGCCGCCCGAAATGACGCTGCAACCGGTGCTCGGATCGAAGAAGTAGGAGGATTGGCCGTCACTCCCGAGGTGGCCGAACGGGTTCGTCCGGTTGTACCCGCCGCCACCGCCGGCGCGCTGAGCCAGGGCGATCAGATTGCCGATCGCGGGGCCGCCTTCCACACCGTAGAAGCCGTCGTAGCGGAGCCAGTACCGTCCCGGATAGACCGGGCCCAGGAGGGAGGTGAGGAGTCCGATATCCATCGGGTGGAGTTCTCGCCCGTTCACGAAGACGTAGGTCCCGGTCCCCGATGCATCGGCCGGGAGATCCCCTCCGAGCGCCAGGCCGGGGAGGGTGAAGCCCACACCGGGTCCACCGATGACGCCGAAGAGACCGGACATCGCGTCGTACCAGTACGCGCCCGGGACGATCTGTACGCCGCTCTGTGCCAGTGCGTCGACGATGTGCGAGCCGAGTTCGACGTGGTTGACGTAGACACCCGTGCCCTCCGACTGACCGGACAGGGCGGTGCCGTGGGCGGAAACCGATGCCGTGACGAGGAACGCGGTCAGGGTGGTGCGAAGACGACGAGTCATGATCCCCCCTTCTCCATATCGTGAAGCCAGCCGGGGCCGGCGGCGCCTGCGTGAAGTCCTCGAGTCGCAAGGCAGGTGCCGTGCGGTCCGGTCGTCAGGCGTCGGCTCGAATCGACGCAGGGGGTCGACCGGTTGGGATGGTTCAAGTCGTTGCGGGGCAACGCTGTGGCGTCTGAAGGGGGCGCGCTGCTCGCCCGGCCGGGAGAAACGGACGTTTGTTGATCCATCGGCACAAAGTGCCCGGAAACGGTTGTTCCGCCTGCTGGGTCGGGCAGGTGCCCTTTCGAAGCCGGGACCCGGGAGCCATTGTCATTCGGTACCGAGCTACGAGATGTGACGTGTCATCCTCGCCCCCCCCACACATCGATCCTCCGGACGACGCCACGAGCGCCCGTGCGCCGCGTGTGTCGACACCGGGCTCCGACGCCGGACCGCCGACGCTCCCCGAGTTGGAGACGGTGGCCGAGTTGCTCCGCATGCCGGTCCGCGATCTGGACGAGTTGATGTCGGCGCGGCGAAGTGCATCGGAGACGGTGGTCGACGTCGCGGAGCGGCATATCGTCGGGCGGGAGATCGCCCGCATCCTGCAGGATGTCTTCGAAGCTGCGGGGGAAGACGCGCTCGAAGATGTCCGCTCGGTCTTCCGGTGGCGGAGGATGGAGCGCGGGGACGTGCTCTTCTTCGAGGGGGACGAGGCCGATGCCGTGTACGTGCTGGCCTCCGGTCGCCTGGAGGCTCGGGTGCGAAACGGGGACGGTACGGATCGGGCTGTCGGCGAGATCGTGCCGGGGGAGACGGTCGGGGAGATCGCCGTCACCACGGGCCGTGCGCGCGGCGCCACGGTCGTCGCCCTGCGTTCCAGCGGCCTCTACGCCTGCGACCGTGACGCGTTCTCGTCACTCGTCCAGCGACATCCGGTCTTGGGCCAGCACCTCTTCCGCGTGCTGGCCCGCCGTCTCGACCGGGCCAATCGGAACGATCAACCGGTCGACGCCCGTTTTTCCGTCGCGGTCGTGCCGCTCCACGGGTCGATGGCGCCGAGTGCATTCGTGGCCCCCTTCATCGATGCATTGGCCGGGGCCGGCAAGGTCCTGCGGCTCGACCAAACGGAGGTCGAGCGACGCATCGGTCGGGCGCTGTCCGAGGCCGACGAGAGGTTGGCTGAACTGCAGCTCCTCCCCTGGTTCGAAGCTCAGGAGTCGGCGCACGACTTCGTTCTCTACCAGGCGGACGAAGACTTTTCGACCTGGACGCGTCGGTGCCTGAGTCGGGCGGATCGGATCATCCTCCTGGCTGATGCGGACGCATCACCGGAGCTGAGTGCGGTCGAGGAGCAGATGGAGCGTGTGCTCGAAGGAGCGCGTCCCCCCATCCATCTCGTCCTTGTGCACCCGTCCGATCGGGATCGGCCACGCGACACGCGTCGTTGGCTCGAGGGTCGAACCGTTCGGGCGCACCACCACGTTCGTCGCGGCCGGCCGGAGGATGTTCAGCGGGTCTTCCGGCTCATGACCGGCCGCGCTCTCGGCCTCGTTCTCGGGGGCGGTGGGGCCCGTGGCTTCGCGCACATCGGCGTCATGGCTGCTCTCGAGGAGCTCGGCGTCCCGATCGACGCGATCTGCGGAACGAGCGCTGGGGCGGCCATGGGTGGGCCCTACGCGATGGGGCTCACGCCCGACGAGATCCGCGAGGCATGTCGCCGAAACATGGTCGACCGACAGCCGTTCAAGGAGTACACGCTCCCGGTCTACTCTTTCGTGAAGCGTGACTCGCTGGACGATGTGCTGCGCACGATGACGGGAACCCGGGACCTGACCGATACGTGGCTTCCCTTCTTCTGCACCTCGACCGATCTCCACTCCGGGGAGAAGGTGGTACACCGACGCGGGCCGCTCTGGAAGGCGATTCGCGCGTCGATCTCCTTACCGGGGATCGTTCCTCCGGTGATCGACGGAGAGCGACTGCTGGTCGATGGCGGTGTGCTCGACAACCTCCCTCAGTCGGACATGGCCGACTTCTGTGGTGGCCGCCTCATCTCGGTGGATGTGAGCGGGGGCAGCCACGTACCCCTCGACTACACGTACGAGGAGTTGCCCTCGCCGTGGACAGTCCTCTGGAACCGGCTCCTTCCGTGGCGCACAGCGGTACGTGTGCCGACGCTGGTCGATGTGCTGCTGCGCACGGCCACGGTGTCGAACACGGGCCAGCTCCGGACGGAGGACTCGGTGGACCTCCTGATCGTGCCCCCCGTGGAGGAGCACGGGCTGCTGGCCTTCGAGGCACTCGACCAGATCGTCGACACCGCTTTCGTGCACGCGCGCGAGGTTCTGGCGGCGTGGGCGACCGGCACGGTGGCGTCGGTCGAGCCCTGATCCGGTGTCTACACTCGCGGGGGAACGGATCGTCGTAGCCGGAGCCGGCGGCGGCCTGGCGCCGGTCGTGATACGCCACCTGCGCGCCCTCCACGCGGACGTCGTGCTGACCGACCCGGACCTCGGATCGGAGCTGCCGACCCGGGTCGACACCCTCGTCTACTTCGTGGACTCCTCATCGCTCCCCTCCGTCGTTTGGGAGCGGCTGGCCGATGTCGTCTGGCCGCGTATGGCGGGGAAGGGGGGGACGATCGTGCTGGCGGTGGGGTCTCCCGAACCGGACCCTGCGTCACTCGACGGGTGGGCCCGGCTGGCGGAGGAGTTGTCCGGGCGGGGTCGCTCGCTCGACGTCATGTCCGTCGTGGTGACGACTGGTGGACCGGTCGAGGCGGACGCCTTCGATCATGAGACCCTCGCGCGGGCCTTCTCCTACCTGGCCATTCGCCCGATGCACTACGCAGGTCGGATCGTGACGGCGCGCGAACTGTCGCGAGAGTCCGACGCGTGGGATCCGGTGACCTCCACACAGGATCGGTAGCACGCCCCGAGGGTGACCCGGGCGGGTTGAGGGTGGACGTCGCCCTTTCCCGCTCTAAGGAGGTGAACCGAGGCGAAACCGAACTTGGTGACCTTCCCAGGAGGTACCCGTGAACACTCAGATCCTCAAACGCAGCGTCCTCACCCTGGTGGTGGCGCTGTTGCCCCTAGCCGCGTGTTCGGAGGAGTCGCCGACGAATCCGATCGATCCCGACCCCGACGGAGACTGCGCGTCGGCGGCGGATCTGTCGAACTGCGTCCCGGCATGGGGGACGTTCGCGCCCGCCTCCCTGGAGGCGGATTCTGTCGTGTCCAGCAGCACGACGGAGGTGACGGAGAACCTCGAGCGGTTCGACGACGTGACCGGTGAACTGATCGACCTCGGTGACGTCACCTTCGTGTGCACGGAGGAGACCCACAACTTCGCCGACACCCCCGGTGACCTTCTGACCGGCTTCGGCATCGACCAGACGAAGATCTGGCCGGGGTCGCTGATCCAGGGTCGGAGCCACCGCGATGGTGCGGGTACCCTCCTGGAGCTGCCGATCCGCGAGCGGGCCGCGATCAACGTCTCGGTCTCCTTCAACAACGACAACAACACGCAGCTGGTGACCAACCCGGACAACGCGTCGGTCGGACAGGCGTTGGGAAGCATGATCGGTAATGCCGGGCTCGAAGGGACCCCGACCTCGTCGAACATCTCCTTCTCCCAGGAGACGTATTCCTCAGAAGAGCAGGCGGCTCTGGCGTTCGGGATCTCGGCCCGGTACTTCGGCTTCGAAGCGAACGCGAGCGGGTCGGTGACATCGTCCGTCAGCACGAACATCGTCACGGCCCAGTTCCGTCAGGAGATGTACGTCGCTGGTGTCACCCAGCCGGCCACACCCGCCGAATTCTTCTCGGACGCGCTGACCCCCGAGCGGCTGGCGGTCTTCGAGAACGCCGGACAGATCGGACCGGACAACCCTCCGCTGTACGTGTCGCGCGTCGGCTTCGGCCGGATGATGGTGTTCAGCATGAGCGCCAAGGCCGAAGCGGACGAGATCAAGGGTGCGTTGAACGTGGCGTACAACGGGATCGGTGCCGGCGGCTCGGCGTCGCTGAGTGCCAAGCAGAGCTCGATCCTCTCCTCGTCCGAGATCCGCATCAGCCAGATCGGGGGCGAGGCCTCGAGCGCGCTCGCCGCAATCCGTTCCGGCAACCTCGAAGACTACTTCGCCGAGGAGGGCTCGGAGGTCCGCGCCGCCGCCCCGCTCTGGTTCGAGTTGAAGACGCTGAGCGGGGAGGTCGCCTACGTGTCCGAGGCGGGGACGTACACGGAGACGTCGTGCGTGCCGAAGCTCCCCGGAACGTTCGAGTACAGTGAGGAGCAGACGCTGGCCATCCCGTTCACCGGTGGTACGCAGCGGACGACCGCGCGCGCCGACGTGAACGGCGACGGTGACATGGATCTGGTTTTCAACGAGCGTCAGTCCACGCCCTCCATCAACCGCACGCACGTAGCGCTCTCCAACGGGGACGGCACCTTCTCCCTCCAGAGCGCGTGGAACCACCCGGAGACACCGGTCGAGGGCTGGCAGCAGTACGACCTCCACGTCATGGACATCGACGGGGACGGCTCGGACGACCTCTCCTGGAACCTCGTCTTCTCGAGCGGGAACGTGGTCTACTCGGCCGTGTCGGCTGGGGACGGGACATACACCGCCGGAGATCGCCAGCAGCACGCCAACTCTGGCTGGGGTGACTACACGGCCGCGGTGGGGGATCTCGACGGTGACGGTCGGGACGACTACGTGTGGAGCAACGCCGGGAGCGGTGGCTCGAGCAGTGGCCTGCGGACGTACTACGCGCTGGCCAAGGGTGACGGATCCTTCGGGATGATGGCGCCCTTCGAGGATCGGGGGAGCAACTGGGCCGGGTACGACCCTCCGGTGTTCGGCCAGTTCGACGGGTTCGCGGGACTCGATTACGCCCTCAACGCGCTCGCCAACGACTACAACAACACCCACTTCGGCTTCTTCTCGGCCACCTCCGACACGACCGGGACGTGGACACATCCGAGCCCGCTGACGACCGCCATCAATGGGTGGGGGGCCTACAGCATGGCGGTGGGGAATGTCGACGGAACGAACTCCGACGACCTGATCTGGGCGCACGGGCCGTCGGGGCGCACGTACGTGGCCAAGAACAACGGGAACGGGACCTTCCAGGGGCCGAGGATCGTCTACGACGAGCGGTTGATGGACTCCCACGACCTGTACGTCGGCGACTTCAACAACGACGGGCACACCGACGTGGTGCTGAATCACCGTTCGGCGGAGGACAACGAGATCCTGGTCGGCTTCGGCTTCGGAGACACGGACGAGGTCGGACTCAGCATCCCGGCCGGAGTGCAGCGTCACCCGGACACGCCGGCCCAGGGGTGGGACGTCTACGACGACGTATTCGTCGGCGACGTCAACGGTGACCTCAAGCCCGACCTGGTCTGGACGAACGCCTCGAGCGACGCCCGGATCTACGTGGCGCTCGCGAAGTAGTTCGACGGAGGCGCACGGGCCGAGCTGCGGCCCGTAGCATCGAGACGGGGGCGGGGTGGCCGATCGAGCCGCCCCGCCCCTCGTCGTTCGGCGACGTGGCCTAGGGTTCGGAGCGCTGCGCCGTGCAGACCCGGCGCCCCGAGTCGGTGAGCTCGCACTCGCGCTCGGGCCGGTCGTCGGTGCCGCACGCCTGCTTCCAGGCGCCGAGGAAGGAGCCGTGCCCGTCCTCGGCCGTGTACCGTCCCTTCACATGCCCGAGTACCTGCCGACCACGCCCGTAGATCTCACCCTCGTAGACACCGTCGCCGTACGTGCCGGCCATCACGGCCAGGAAGTGCCCCTGGCCGTTCACGATTTTGGCTCGGAACACCGGTTCGCCCGCGTCGTTCACGCCCCAGCGTCCGGCCACGAATCCTTCGCGCCGTCCGTTCACCTGCAGCCAGGCTCCACCGAAGACACCACCCTCGGGCCCGGTTCGGGCCCAACGGCCCTTCATGAAGCCGGCACCGCACGGCGCCATGTACTTCCGCACGGCCGCCAGGAGGACGCCGTTGCCACTGTCGTCGATGACCTCCGCGACCCGTAGGCCGCCGAGCTCGCTCCCGGGGATCGAGACCGAATACGGTGCGCTCCGGAACCCGAGGAAGGGCTCGGGAGCGACCTCGTCGGTCGACCCCGTGTCACGGGGAGTCAGGGCAACCTGCGCGATCACCCCGTCGACGTGCGGACTCGTCCAGGACGTCATCGTCACGAGGTTGCGCTGCTCCTGGGGGTGAACGGCATCGCCGGGTTCGAAGAGCAGGGCCCGTCGCACCCGGACGGCGTCCCCGTCGGCAACGTGCAGAGCGGGGTCCCACTGGAGCGGGATCGGTTCGGCATCGGGGGCGGGGCGGATCCGTCCCCAGACCGCGAGAACGTCGTACATACGCAGCCGGTCGTGGTCGGCGCGCGACACCGTGGAGTCCGTCGTGATGTCGTCGGTCAGGAGTGGACCTTCCGGCTCACCGAAGGCGGCAGCGAAGAGTGCGTTTCCGAAGCCGGGGGCCTCGTCGGTTTCGGACACCGTGGTCAGGGAGGACGTCTCGGCCAGCCCGATCTGAGCCGCGACTTCGTCCATGGCGGCCACGAGGGCCGCATCGGGGTCTGTGGCCGCCAGCGCTTCGGGGGTCGGTTCGAACTCCGGGGCGGTCGTCTCTTCGTCGCAGGCGGTGACGGCAACGACGAGCGCGAGCCCGAGGAGCCGTAGCGGTGTGGAGCGGATCATCGTGTCCACCTCGGTCGATGGGGAGTTTGTCGGTTCGGCGCCGTCGACCGGCGCCCCTTCCGAGAACCAGACGGTCGGAGTCGCCGCGAGGTAACGCCCCCTTTCGGCATCGCCCGCGTATCCTATGGTTAGGCAAGCGTTTACGTCCCGCGGGTCGTCGTGTGGCGACCCACCGCCCCTCGAACCCGCGAGAAATCCATGGCGTCTCTCGAGCGCGATATGTCGCCGGCTCGGCGAGCCGCGGTCCTCTTCGCCCTGATCTGCGCGGGGGAGGCGGTCTTCCTCCTCCCCTTCGTTCTCACCCGGGTCTTCCGTCCGACCTTCCTCGACGTCTTCGGGGTCACGAACCTGCAGCTGGGGACGGCATTCTCGGCCTACGGGATCGTGGCCATGGTGGCGTACTTCGCCGGAGGCCCACTCGCCGACCGCTTCTCCGCCCGCCGGTTGATGACCGTGGCGCTCATCGCGACGGCGGGCGGTGGGGTGTACCTCGCCACCATCCCGGCGCCCTCGGGGCTGAACGCCCTGTGGGGAGTGTGGGGCGCCACCACCATCCTCCTCTTCTGGGCAGCGATGCTGCGGGCGACCCGGGAGTGGGGGGGAGCGGACCGCCAGGGCCGTGCGTACGGACTCCTGGATGGTGGGCGCGGCCTCCTCGCAGCGGTCATCGCCTCGGCAGCGGTCTTCGTCCTGGCGGCCTTCCTCCCGGCCGATGCGTCCGCCGCCTCACCCGAGCAGCGTGCGCAGGCATTTCGGATCGTGATCGGCGTCTTCACCGGGATGACCGCCGTGATCGGGGTGCTCGTCTGGGTGCTCGTGCCGGACAGCGTGCCGCAGGCGGGCGGCGGCGCACCGAGGCTCTCCCTGGACGGAGTGAAGCGTTCGGCCCGCATGCCGACCGTATGGCTGCAGGCCGTCATCGTCGTGTGCGCGTACGTCGGCTACAAGGCCACCGACGACTTCAGCCTCCTCGCTCGGGATGCCCTGGGGTACGACGACGTCCAGGCGTCCGGGATCGGCACGCTCGCGTTCTGGATCCGCGCCGTGGCCGCGATCGGAGCGGGGTACCTGGGCGACCGAATCGATTCGTCGCGGGTCGTCC
>JAUIKL010000094.1 GCA_030430625.1 Gemmatimonadota bacterium | reverse complement strand
AGGTCGTGATGCAGTCGGCGTCGGGAATATCGGAAGCGATGCTTCCGGACGCACGACCCGATCCTACGCCGCGATCGACTCCGCCAGAGACGTGCACTCCTGGTCGGCCGACTCGATGATGTCCCCCAGCGCGCCCTCGGAGATGGAGAGCACCTGCTGACAGTGGCTTCTCAGGGCACCAAGCTCCGGATCCGTGGCACCGTGGCGCACCCGCGCGACGGCCTCGACGGCGTGCGGCGCACCCTGGCCGTCCTGGTGATGTGCGGCGATGGCCGTGACCAGACCCTCCGGGAGTTCCCACGACTCCGCCATCACGGCGCCGACCTGTGCGTGGTCGAAGCCGAACGCATCCTGCTCGACCTCCCTCAGACTCACGGCCGGATCCGACTGGGCTTCCGCGAAGAGCGCCGGGTAGCGGTCGGGGCGTGCCCGTTCGAGAAAGGGGATCGCCATGTCCTGAAGGAGACCCGCCGTGAAGCTCTCCATCGACGAAGCCGGATGCGCGTGTGCTGCGATCCGCTTGGCCAGGCACGCGCGCCTGGCGGACGTGTGCCAAAAGGCGCGGCCGTCGAGGGATCGCATGGGGGGCAGCGCATCACCGACCGCGGCGGTGAGCACCAGGGACTCGACACGTGAGCGGCCGAGCAGGCTGACCGCATACTGGAGGTTCGTGACCTCCTTTCGCATCCCGAAGGCGGCCGAGTTCACCGTGCGTAGCATTCGAACGGTGAGCCCGGGGTCGGCCATCAGTTGCTCGGCGATGAGCGCCATGTCGCCCTCTTCGCGGAGGAGGGTCAAGGTCTGTACCGCCACGGCCGAGAAGGTGGGAAGCTCGTAGTCGCCCACCATGGCTCGGAGCTCCGCTGTCGGATCCTTCGATCTACGCTTCCACATCGGTCACTCCGCGCGGCGGGACATCTTGTTGGCCAGAATCGAGATCAGCCCACCGAGCATCATGTACCCGATCGACACTTCGAGGACGACGAGCAGCTGCCCCCAGCCGGACGTGGGCAGGATGTCTCCGTACCCGAGCGAGGTCAGCGTCACGACGCTGTAGTAGAGCCAGGTCATGGGTGTCGCGGCGTGCCCGCCGAGATCGACGCCGACAAGGGCGAAGAGGGCGGCGAAGAGGACGACCAGAGCGCCGATGTTGAGAAGCCAACGCCCCATACTCCGCCCGCAGTCGCTCGTGAACCACCAAACCCGGTACACGGCCTCGTGCATGGGCCCGGACGCCCGGAATTCCTTCAGGTAGTTCTCGTCCATGACGTGTCGACGCAGTCGGTACGCCCCGGCGAAGTTGATGTCGCGGATGTCCGTCGCGTACCAGGAGGCTGACTCGTATCCCTGGAGAGACCGCAGGCTGGCCCCGCGCAGATCGGCCTCGTCGAAGCCCGCCCCGAAGACGGTGCTCCGGGTCAACTCGGCCCCCCGGAAGTCGGCCCCGCGGAAATCCCCCCGATCGAGAGTCGCCTCCAGGATCCGGGAGCCCTCGAAGCCGGCCAGATGGAAGGTCCCACCGGTCAGCGTGGCGCCCGTCAATGTCGCGCGCGAAAAGTCGGCTTCGAAAGCGTTCACCTCGGAGAGGTCGGCGCGCCCCAACCCCGCGTCCGCCAGCTTAGCACGGTGCAGGCTCGCCCCCACGAGGGAGGCCCCGGACAGTTCGGCCCCGCTGAGGTCCGCCCCGTCGAGAGAAGCGTCGTCCAACTTGGCGCCGAACAGCATCATCCCGCTCAGATCGGCACCGTGCAGCGTCGCGCCCTTCAGATCGATCCCCGCCGGGTTGGGCAACAGCCGCAGCGCCTGCACCAGGGCGTCCCCCGCCAGCTCACCGCCCTGAACCGCGGCGGTCACTTCGGTCGGGTGCATCGTCCGTATCCTCACCATACACGGGAGGATCGGCCTCACATCGAATCGGCTTGAGGGGCTTCGGCCCGAGGCTTCAGGTTGACATTCTACCCAAAGGGCTCCACACTCGGGTAGAATGACTACCCAAGATGAAGGTCCCGACCGGGTCGAGCTTCTCCAGGGCACGCTCGACGTGCTGATCCTCCGAACACTCACGGGGGGCCGCCAGCACGGGCAGGGGATCGCGCGGGCCATCGAGCGGAACTCGGGAGACGAGTTCCTGATCGACCACGGCTCGCTCTACCCCGCCCTCAAGCGACTCGAAAAGCGGAAGTGGATCGAGGCCGAGTGGGGTGTGAGCGCCAACAACCGCCGCGCCCGCTTCTACGAATTGACGCGCGCGGGACGAGCCCAGGTCGAGGTCGAGACCGATCGATGGCACCGACTGGCCGCAGCCATGGGTCGCGTGCTGGGAACCGAGCCTACGGGAGGCTGAGATGATGGGGTGGGGACGACGAAGCGGGGTGGACGAACGGGAAGAGCGGCTGGCGCATATACGGTTGGAGGCCGATCGGCTCGTAGAGGAGGGTGTCGAGGAGCGAGAGGCTCTTCGGCAGGCGCGGGCACGTTTCGGTCGGGACGAAACCCTCGAAGCGACGACGACCCGGTGGGGGCTCACCGCGTTCGAGTTCCTGGAGCGGGACGTCCGACACGCCGTGCGCAGACTTGCCGCCGCCCCTCTGACGACCGCCACGATTCTCGCCTCCCTGACGATCGGGATCGGCGTGAACACGGCCATCTTCTCCCTCGCCGACCAGGCTCTGGTTCGGCCGATGCCTGTGCCGAACCCGGACGGGGTCGTACAACTCTCCTGGGAGGGACAGTGGATCGGCGAGGGTCGTGGGTGGGGGAAGCTTCTGCCCCACCCTCTCTTCACGGCCCTGGCGGAGCAGACCTCGGTCTTCGCGAGCCTCGCCGCCCGAAGCCCGGGAGAGGTGACGTTGATCACTCCGGCGGGGCCCGAACGCAACACGATGTCTCTCGTGACCGGGAGCTTCTTCGAGGTCATGGGCATCCGGCCCCATCTCGGGCGATTGATCGACGAGCGGGACGACCAGATCCTCGGCGGTCACCCCGTCGCGGTGCTGTCTCACTCCTTCTGGCGCACCCGCTACGACGCCGACCCGAACGTGGTCGGACGCGAACTCCGCGTGAATGGAGAGCCCCTGACCATCATCGGTGTCGCACCCGAGGGCTTCCACGGCACGGACTGGAGTCGGATGCCCGCAGCGTGGACGTCGATGATGATGAACGACCTCGTCCACGCGTGGGGGGACCTCGACCAGCCGAGAGTCCGCTTCCAGCACCTCTTCGGTCGGTTGGCCGACGGCGTGAGTCGGGACGAAGCCCAGGCCTCGCTCGCTCCCTGGTTCGAGCGGTATCGCAGGATCGACATGGAACACCCGTCGTGGCCGGCCGATCGTGAAGAGGCCGAAGTCGCAGCGTACCTCGACGCCACGCTCGCCGTCCTGCCGGGCCGGACGGGGGACGCCGAACGAACCCACGACCTGACCGAGCCTCTTCTCATCCTGTCCGCTGCGACCGCCCTTCTCCTCCTTCTCGCGTGCCTGAACGTGGCCAACCTGACGCTGGCGCGGGCCGTGACACGGAACCGCGATACCGCGGTCCGCACCGCGCTGGGGGCGTCCCGGGTACGCATCGTCGTCGAAAGGCTCGTCGAGTCGGGGCTCCTGGCCGTGATCGGGTGCGGCTTCGGCATCGTCCTCGCTCCGCTCGTCAGCGCGTGGATCCTTCGCTACTTCGAGGTCGGCGGAGACGGGATGGCCCTTCACGCCGGCATCGACGGGCGGATGCTCGGGGTGGCCGTGGGCACCGCCCTCGTCGCGACGGTCCTGTCGGGCGTAGGACCGGCGTGGTTCGCGGCGTCGACGCCGCCGATGGGGGCCCTCCGCACGCAGAAGGCGGGCGCCGGGATCCGTATTCGACGGGCGCTCGTGGTCGGTCAGGTGGCGCTCGCCCTCGTGCTCCTGGTCGGTGCGGGACTCTTCGGATCGACCCTGTCGACCCTCCGCGGTCAGGGCCCCGGCTTCGCGACCGACCAGCTCATCACCTTCGAACTCCATCCGGGCAACGACGGCTTCTCCGTCGAAGAGTCGAAGGGCATCCTCGAGGAGGTACGCTCGGCCACCGCGCGGATCCCCGGTGTCGAGCACGTGGGTCTGTCGTGGCAACCGATGCTGCGCGGCAGCGGGTGGGGCAACAACATGCTGGTCGGCAACGACGAGCGGACGGTCACCGACACGTACCTCCCCATGAATGCCGTGACACCGGGCTTCTTCGACGCCCTCGATGTCGACGTCCTACGGGGACGGGGCTTCGACTCCAGAGATCGCGCCGAGCCGGGGGAGTGGCGGTGGGACGTGGCCATCGTCAGCCAATCGTTCGTCGACCGCTTCCTGGGCGGAGAAGAGCCACTGGGGCTGCGCATCGACTTCGCTCGCGACCTCGACGTTCAACCGAGGATGGAGATCGTCGGCGTGGTGGAAGACTATGCCGAACAGCGACTCCGTGACCCCGACCCCCAGGTGTACTTCCCCTTCGACGCCCACGCCCGGACGGGGGGCGCATACTATCTCCGGGCCTCGGCACCCCTGGCGGCGGTAACGGACGAGATCCGCCGACGGGTGTCGGATGTCAGCCCGGCACTCACGGTCTCCGAACTCCGGACTCTGGACGAGGAGATCGACCGGCTGCTGGTGTTCGAGCGCATGCTCTCCGCAATCGGTGGCGCCTTCGCGACCTTCGGCATCGGCCTGGCCATGATCGGGATCTACGGCGTCCTGAGCTTCATGGTGCAGGCCCGCCGGAGAGAGGTGGGGATCCGGATGGCGTTGGGGGCACCCCGAGCTTCGGCGTCCCGCCTGGTCGTGGGGGACGCGCTCCGGCTCACCCTGTGGGGCTTCGCCATGGCCCTGCCGACGATCTGGCTGCTCGGTCGTTGGATCGAGTCGTGGCTGTACGGCGTCTCTGCAACCGAGCCGACGACGCTGCTGAGCGCGGTCGCGATCGTCCTGGCCGTGTGCGTCGGGGCGAGCGTCGGCCCGGCCACGCGCATGGCTCGCACCCCACCGACCGAAGCGTTCCGGGCCGACTAGTTCCCGTCGGAGAAGCGAAGCTCGAGCGAGAGGGAACCCGGCCGGGTATTGTGACGGAGTCTCCTCCACCGGGTGCCATGTACCGTCGTCGACCGCTACGCTCGCTTCCCTCACTCTCGGTCCTGGCCGTGGCCGCCGCGCTCGTTCTGCAGGCCTGCGACGAGCCGGCGCCGAGTGGCCCCGAACTCCCCATCGACGGCTCCTGGGAACTCGTCGGCATCTTCTCCGACACGGTCGGCTTCGCACGGTGCTGGCTCTCGGGTCGCCTCGACGTCGCGAGGGTCGGCGGCGGGGTGAATACGGTCGAAGGAGAAGGCATCCGCAGCCTGGACTGCAACATCTTCGGTGGCCAGGAGGTCTGGGCCGACACGGCATCGCTGGAGAATGCGCGGTATCAGGGGACGAACTTCTCCCTCACCCTCGGAGATTGCTCCTTCGGGGCCACGTACCTGCCGACCGAGTCGTCGATCATGACCGGCACCGCCGTCTGCCGGATCTACCCTTCGACGCTGGGTGGCACAGACGTGATCGGCTCCTGGGAAGGCCACCGCCTCCCGGAGGCATCGCCATGAGTGCGCTCGCCTTGCTCCGCCGGACGATTGCCGCCGAACGGGGCCGACGTATCCTCGGCGGGATCTTCCTCGCAGCCCTCGTGGGCACGTCGACAAGCTGCACCGCCCGGTACGCGCGGTACGACTTCGAGGACGAGTGGTACGACGACAAGGTCGAGCGGGGCTGGCTCCCCGACGAGCTGGGTCTCATCACACCGAACCTGCCCATGGGCCCTTCCGGGCTGGCGCTCTCTCTGGAGGGGTCGAGCCGCGACCTCGACCCACGCGCGGTCCCGCCGATCTACGACTGGGACGACGTCAAGCTCCGCTCTGTGTCGGTGGGCGGGCGCTTCTTCCCCATCGACTCGGGCCCCTTCCGTCCGTACGCGGGGGGAGGCTACGGGCGCACGACGCTGGCCGGGCGTTGGACCGGGCCGAACTACGATCCGGCTCCGGGCATTCAGTGCACCGGGGACTGCACGGACCAGTTCACCGAGATCCTCTATCGGGGGTACAATCCCTTCGTCATGGGCGGTGTGGAGATCGGCGGAAGCGCCTCCGTCATCGTGGTCGAATGGCGCCGCGAACTCGACCGGGGAGACGGCTTCTACCGACTGAGCGGTGATCGAATCTCGGCCGGTTTTCGCTGGAGAACCTACTCCGGCCGCTGACCGATTCGGTCGAGCCGCGCCTCAGAGTCCTTCGATCAGCTGGCTGCGCCGGAGCCAGCCCGACGTGCGCGCTTCCAGTCCGAGGGTCTGACGCAGGGCCGCCGACGCCATGTGCTCCAACGGACCACCTCCGACCGCCTGGACCTCGACCCACCGATCCTTGCCTCGGATCCCCGCGGCGAACGGCTGAGCGGTCACGACGAGGTCCACCGAGGTCTCCACGATGAAGCAGCGGTCCCCGGAGAAGCGCTCGGCCTCGACGGGGTCATCCTCGATCAGGGCGTCCCGTTCGCGCGCCCACTCCCCCGTCTCACACGCGGTCACACCGGCGCGTACGGAGAAGCGGTCGTCGGGACCGTCTCCGCAGGCGACGAGAAGCAGGGTCAGCGGCACGAGCGTGTATCGGAACATGGTCGCAACGTGCCGAATTCCGTCCGAAGGAGGCAAGAGACTCGACACCGAGCGCCGGGCGATCCCCGGCCGTATCGTGGTCGGGCGGAACCGTCCACACCCGACCGGAGCTACGAGCCGCGATGCCCAACCCACGGATGTGTCCCTCTGAGCTCCTCGACCGGGACCTCACCGGCCGGCACTACATCGTCACCGGTGCCAACTCGGGTATCGGCCTGACCACGACACGCCAGCTCGCCGAGCAGGGGGCGACGGTGACCCTGGCGTGTCGGCGGCCCGAGGAGGGGCGCGACCTCGCCGCCGGTATGGCGCGGGCTGGGGAGCGCGTCGTGGTGCGCCGACTCGACCTCGGTGCGCTCGCCTCTGTGCGCTCCTTCGCCGAGGAGGTTCTCGAGACCGGCGAACCCGTTCACGGCCTGATCAACAACGCGGGTGTGATGAACACCCCCGAAGGCCGCACAGCGGACGGCTTCGAGACTCAGATCGGGGTGAACCACCTCGGGCACGTCCTCCTGACCGAGCTCCTTCTCGACCGCGTTCGATCGAGCGCTCCCGCTCGGATCGTGAACGTCTCGAGCTGCTACCACGACGTGGCCATGAAACGAAAAGGTGAGGTCGACCTCGACGACCTCCACTTCGAACGGCGCGCGTACGACGGGTGGGCCGCCTACGCCCAGTCGAAGCTGGCGAACCTCCTGCACGCACGAGCGCTCGCCGCGAGACTCGAGGGATCCGGAGTCGTGGCGGTGAGCCTCCATCCGGGCTGGGTTCGCACGAGGCTGGCCCGCTCGTCGTTCCCCCTCTGGGTCCAGAACATCGTGCTCCGCCCGCTCTTTCGTTGGAGGGGGATGATCGAGCCGTGGGAAGGCGCGCAGACCACCCTGTACACCCTGCTCTCCCCCGAAGTGGAGAACCACTCCGGCGCGTACTTCAGCCAACTCGGATGGTATCGGGACTCCGGGCTCAACGCCGGCGGGTGGCCGATGCGCTCACCCAATCCGCACGCCCACGACGACGATCTGGCCATGGCGCTGGATAAGCACAGCCGCCAGCTCGTCGGACTGGACTGACGGCGCCCGGGCCGGGTCAGCTACGGAGTACGATCAGGTCCCCGGGGCGCGCGGGCGTCAGGCTGACGTCGGCCAGCGTGTGCCGATCGAGTTCGGCGACGAAGGCAGCTCGGGCATCGTAGAGGACCTTCTTGAGACCGCACCCCCGGTCCATCACGCAACCGCTTTCATCGGGACGGAAGCACCGAACCAGGTCCATGTGCGGTTCGAGCGCACGCACCACCCGACCGATCGTCACCTCCGTCGGGCGCTGTGCCAGAGACACGCCACCGCCCCGACCGCGGAAGGTCTGGACCAGATCCGCCGACTCCAGACTCTGCACGACCTTCTGGACATGGGTGAAGGACAGGTCCAGATGCTCCGCGAGTCGGCGAGCCGACCATCGCTCCTCCTTCGAGAGCGCGAGCGTCATGAGGATCCGAAGTCCGAAATCGGTATGGTCGCTCAGCTGCACGGCACGCTCCTCCCCGGCGTCACCGGGACGCGCCGCGTTCGACGGCGGCCACGAAGTCGGGTTTGGTCTCGGCAAGGATCTCGAGGATCGCCGAGCGAGCCTCCGCGTCGAGGAGCGGGTAGTTCGGCAGGTCGTCGCGCCGCAGCAGTTCGTCGAGGCGCTGGTACGCCCGGTCGAGGATGACCGGGGGCAGTGCGTCCCACGCCTCCGAGTAGATCAGGAAGCTGAGCGGGTAGCGGAACAACCGACCGTCGAGGGACAGGTCGCGGAGCGAACGCCCCTTCGAATCCTTCGGCCCCAACGACTCGAACATCGTGCGGAACGCCTCTCCCCCTTCCACGACCCCCGTCGGCTCGGCCTTGTAAAAGAGCATGCCCTGGAGGAGCATGTCGGTGGCCCGATCGAGGTCCCCGATCGTCTCCGACGAGAGTGCGACCGGCTCCCCCGTCCTCCGTGCGGCCAGCTCCGCGAAGACCAACTCCCTGCGCGCCTCCTCGGCCGCCTCCGCCGCTCGGGTGATCAGGTTGTGCACCTGGGTCTGATGGCCGTGGACCATCAGCGCCACGATGTCACTCTCGGCCGAGAGGTACAGGGTGGCATCGAAGCCTTCGAGCTCCGTCACGTTGCCCCCGACCGACATGTCGACGGTCTCCGCGTATCCGTAGGGATCGTCGAGGTCGAACAGGCTGACGTCGGCGTGGACGTTGCCCGCGTGGGGGAGGGAGTGGCGCCCGGTCACGTACCACCCTCCCCACCGGTCCTCCATGGGTGTTCGGTCGTCGGTGGCCCGCTCCGCCACAGGCCCGAGCGTGTACCCCTTCTCGTCCACGACGAAGGAGCGCATGAACACGCCCGGCACCTGGCGGGTGAAGGCGGCCGAGTGACAGCCCTGGCACGTGCGCTCGTCCCGCTGGAACTCGACCTCGTCCCCCGCCTGCTCGACGGTATAGAAGACCGACCCTCCGTCGGGATCGACCGAGGCGATTTCGAGGACGGGCCCCAGCATCGTGTAGCCGACGTAGACGTCGTCATTGAAGTACAACGCTCTCGGGGACCACGGCGCGATGTAGTCCACCTGCAGGCTGGTCTGCGAGAAGACGAGCATTTGCGACTCGACCGGGACGTCGAGCGCTTCGAGCACCGCGGGCAGGAATCCCCACTCGGGGTGCTTGGGAAGCGCCAGGCGTCCGGACTCCGAGGCCTGAACGAGTCGAGCGACCGGATCGAGCGTGTCGACGGTGTCGGCTTCTCCGTACAGCGTCCGTCGCAGCTGCGAGACGTCGTCGGAAGGCTCCTGTCCCGCCGACAGGGCCGGAAAACCGAAGAGGATGAGAAAGATTCCCGCGCGGCGCATACGTGGTGGGGTTGGATGGGATCGACTCCCCATAAAAGTGGAATACAATCTTCCACTTTTCAATAGAGGACCCGACTCCGTATGCCATTGCGGCTCACCACGGGTCGCGAGATACTGCGACCGCGTAGCGTGGGGAAAAGCAGACCCCGCCGTCATTCCCCCCGTTTTTCGACGGACCGCGCATGACCTCCTACAGCACCGTGAGGCCCCGCCGTTCAGCGGCCCTTCGCCTGGCGCCGGTGGCCGCCCTGTGTACCACGCTGGCCGCCGCGAGCCCTGCGGCCGCGCAGGTCGGCGGTCC
>JAUIKL010000093.1 GCA_030430625.1 Gemmatimonadota bacterium | reverse complement strand
TCACGACGGCCAGATCGTTGAGGTCCCTCATGAAGCCGCTCGAGCTACCACCTCGGTTCCGCCCGCGCTCGACGATGCGTGTCATGAGGCGATCCGCCCCTTCGTAGTCTCCCTGGCGCCGGAGGATCCCCGCCAGAACCCGCTCGCCTCCCCAGGCGTCCGCCGCCGTACCGTGGACCACCGCCGCTAGCGCGAGGCCCTCGCGCACCTCGACCTCGGCCTCGTCGGGACGCCCCAGCCGACTCAACGCGCTCCCCAACCGAATGTGTGACTCGGCCATGGAGGCGCTGTCGGCCAACTCGCGCGCCAGCGCGGCCACCTCCCGGTAGCCGTCGGCGCTGGCCTCGTATTCGTGACGCTGGTCGTACGCGTCGGCCAACCCCATGAGCCGTTCGACACGGGCGTGGTCCGGTAGGCCGACCTCCTCGGCGAGTTGCAGGGCTCGCTCCTGGAGTTCGACCCCTTCGTCCCACTGTCCGAGCGCTACATGTACCTGTCCGAGGGTCCCCAGAAGGTCCGCCCGCACCTCCGGTTGCCCCTGAAGATCCTCGTCGAGCCGATCCACTCCTCGCTCGAGCAATGCTCGCGCGGTGAGCGTGTCCCCCAGCCGTTCGGCGGGGTCGTTGGCGCGGAACAGGTCGACCAGAAAGTCCGTCGTCGCACGTGCGGTCTCCGCTTCGGATGCCGCTCGGTCCCTGGCGTCCTCCGCAATCCGGCGCTGTTCGATCAGACTTCCTCGTTGGAAGGCGAGCCCGATCGCGGACCCGGTGATCAGCAACGAGGCCGCGGCCACGCCGGACACCGCCCATCGGTGCCGCCGGACGAACGTCCGCACCCGATATCCCCGAGCATCACCGCGGGCTCGTACGGGACGTCCGTCCAGGTGTCGCTCGAGGTCCTCCCTGAAGGCGCTGACGTTGGCATACCGCTCGGACGGTCGAGCGCGCAACGCCCGGATGAGGATCGCGTCGAGGTCCCCGCGAAGTCGCTTTCGCAGCGCCGACGGCGTCGTCCCGCGCGCCGCATAGACTGCGTCCGGTCCGAGGCCGCCGGACTCTACCGACCCTCGAGTGCTCCCGGGAGGCAGAGCGGCGGATGGCGCGGTCGGCTCTCCCCCCTCGACGACCTGCTCCAGAATCGTACCGTTCCCGTCGAGCTGGTACGGGCGGGTCCCGGTGAGCAACTCGTACAGGAGGACTCCGAGCGAGTAGACGTCGGTCTGCGTGCTCGCCGACTCACCGAGCAGCTGTTCCGGGGCCGCGTACTCTGGCGTCACGAACCGTGCACCGGTCCGCGTTTCGTGCCGCGCCCCTTCCGAGTCGGCGACGAGTTTCGCGATTCCGAAGTCGAGCAGCTTCACCGTGCCATCGTCTCGAACCAGGATGTTGCTGGGCTTCAGGTCGCGGTGAACCACGAGGTGTCGGTGGGCGTGCTCGACGGCGTCCATGACATCGGCTACGAGCTGGACTCGTTCCTCGACAGCGAGGCGCCGGTGGTCGGCCCACTCGTCGATCCGGCGACCCTCGACCAGCTCCATCACCAGATAGGGGCGCGCGTCGTCGGTGACCCCTCCGTCGATGAGCTGAGCGATCGATGGGTGGTTCAGAGAAGCGAGGATCTGTCGTTCGAGCCGGAAGCGGGCCACGACGTCCGCGGTCGCCACGGAGCGTTTGAGTACCTTGACCGCCACCCTTCGCTCGAAGGAATCGTCGACCCGGTCCGCAGCGTAAACGGACCCCATGCCGCCGCTCCCCAGCACCCGTTCGAGTCTGTACGCACCGACGCGGACACCGACCAGCGACTCGGGGTCGTCCCGAGCGATGTCGGACCGATCGAGCACCGCCGCACGAAGCACATGTTCGCCAGGGGCCCACTCCGGGTCCGCGGTCGCGTCCAGTCCAGCGAGGCCCAACACCGCTTCGACCAACTCGGGGTCGTCGGGCGCGGCGGATCGAACGAAGGCCGCGCGTGCGGCGCGGTCGACCTCGAGGGCTCGCTCGAGGAGCGCATCGACCTCCGTCCATCGATCCCAGACGACGTCGTTCGCGGCCGTGTCACGCGCCGTCCGCCTGCCGTCGGGCGACTCCGGATCGCGTTCGTTTTCCTCCATGCGCGCCCCCTCGTCGTGGGATCGTCGAGTCTAGAGCCAACAACGCGAAATCGCGACCGACCCCGCCACCTCACAGCCCGTCGGTGACAGGGAGTGGCCCGGCTCCGATGGCGGGGTTCGCGGTCGCCTTGCGTTCAACGGTGTAGAGGCGGCCCGTACGGGGTCCGCCGGGCAGGACTGAATCTGTCGGAGGCGAACGCATGTTTAGAATCTCTCGAGCGCCGATCTCGGCCGCGGCCATCCTCGTGCTGGGGGCGTGTGGTGTCACGGATATTCCGCTCGACCCGGACCCCGATCCGGATCCGCTGGAGGTCGACGGCGTCACGGTTTCCGCGTCTTCGACCGAGGTCGGGATCGGAGGGACCCTCCAGCTCACGGCAACGGTGTCCCCCTTCGGCGTCGACCCGTCGGTCACCTGGGCGAGCAACAACGAAGACCGACTGATGGTCGATACGAACGGACTGGCCTCCGCGGCTCTTCTGCCCCTCGAGGCCGGTGCGGTCACCGTTACCGCCACCAGTGTGGAAGACCCCTCCTTCAGTGGAAGCATCGACCTGACCATTACGTGCGGCGTTCTCGTTTCGTCCGACGTGTCGAGCGGCGCCACGTTGCCGGAGGACACCTGCTACATCGCTCAGAGTGCGCTCTCCGTCTCGGACGGCACACTCACCGTGGAACCGGGCGTAGAAGTCAGCTTCGATCCGAGCGGCTCGCTGACGATCGGACCCGACGGTCGGCTGGACGCTCAGGGGACGATGGACAAGGGGATCGTCTTCACGAGCACGGACCCCCTCGAGAAGTGGCGTGGCATCCGCTTCAACGGAAGTCGCAGTGGGGACAACCAGCTGATGTACGTCACGGTCGAGAACGGTGGGTCGGACGGCTGGTCGGGCGCTTCGTACTCGTCGTCGGCGGTCTACCTCTCCGGCGCCAGCCTGGTGGCGGTGTCGTCGAGCACCATCAGGGGGAGTGAGAGCCAGGGACTCACCGCCCTCGGAGAGGCCGAGTTCACCCTCACCGGAACGGCCTTCGAGGAGAACGCGATTCCGATGTGGCTGCACCCGAACAACCTCGAGGGCGTCGGGACGGACAACGTGTTCACCGCCAACGACGACGAGGTCATTCGCGTCGGCTACGGCAACACGGACCGTTTGTCGACCGCCCAGGCATGGCCCGATGCCGGCATCCCGTATCAGCTACAGGACAGGATGTTCGTCGAGGCGGCACTCGAAATCGGTCCGGGCGTGGAAATCGAAGCGCGGTCGGGCGTGAGCCTGATCGTAACGAGCAGCGGGAGCCTGAACGCCGTCGGTACCGAAATGAACCCCGTGCACATCCGCGGTTCGGAAGCCGAGCGCGGTTGGTGGAAGGGGATCCAGATCCAGTCGCAGTCGGCGAGCAACGTCTTCTCCTGGGTGGTCATCGAGGACGGCGGCTCCGACCAGTGGACCGGTTTCGGGGACTCTCGCGCGATGGTCTATCTGGACGGCAACAGCACCCTGTCCATCGGCAACTCGACCTTCCGCAACAGCGATCACTACGCCCTCTGGGTCCCTTCGGGCGGCGATGTCTCCGGACTGACCGACAACACCTTCGAAGACAACGCTCGGATCATGATCGTCCACCCGAACCGTGTGGGCGGGATCGACGGATCGAACGCGTTCAGCGGGAATGACGAACAGGCCGTCCGTGTCACGTTCGGCAACAACGACCGAGTGGAAGACGCCCAGACGTGGCAGAGCCTGGGGGTCCCCTACCTGGTCGTAGACCGGACCTTCGTCGAGGCCGCGCTCACGATCGAGGCAGGCGTTACACTCGAGTTTGCTCAGGGAGCGCACTTCATCGTCACCGACGAGGGCTCGATCAACGCGATCGGAACGGCGCTCGAGCGGATCACCTTCCGCGGGCGGGAAGCGCTGGCCGGCTACTGGAAGGGGATCGAGGTCAACACGGTCTCCGCTGCGAACCGCTTCGAGTTCGCGGACTTCCTCCACGCGGGGTCGAGCGGCTGGTTCGGTGGCTCGGACAGCACCGGGACACTCTACGTGACCCAGGACGGCTCCGTCGTGATCAACGACGTCACAGTCGGGCTCACCGAGGGGTACGCCGCAATCGTCGGGAACGGTGGGAGCCTATCGTGCACCGCCTTCGACGAGGGTGGCTTCCAGATCTACGTCTACGAGCCCGGAAACAACCGGGCCCAGGCGACCTGCCCCGGCTGATCCGCGCCGGGTGCAGACATGACGAGCCGGGGGGCAGCCACGCTGCCCCCCGGCTTTTCTTTGCGGATCCGCCCCTCGGTGCGCAGAATATCAGGACGTGGTGAGGGTGGGCCGGAGCCGGGTCACGAAGACGAGAGGAGATTCAGGTGCGCCGAAAGGTCGTCGCTGCGCTCGCCTTCGCACTGGCCCTCACGCCGGGGCTCGTCGCCGGTCAGGACTGGACCCAACGTGAGTTTCCGTTGGCCCCGCCCAACGCGACAGGGAACTTCGTCGCCCCGTACTTCGACGGCTTCTATCAGAACGCCGACGGCACCTACACGCTCTCGTTCGGGTTCATGAACCGAAACGACGAGGCCGTCATCGAGATCCCGCTCGGTGTGAACAACCGCATCGAACCCGAGCAGTTCGATGGCGTCCAACCCACGACCTTCCCCGTCGTGAGCTACTCCGGCTTCGGGGGGCCTCGTGAACGCGGCGCGTTCGGGGTGGTGGTACCGGCGGACTTCGATGGTGACGTCTGGTGGGTGCTTCGAACCGACGGGTACGAAACGCGCGTTCCCGGTCGACTCGAGTCTCCCGGTCCGATCGTCACCGGCGCGTACGAACTGAGCACCGGGCCAATGGCCGCAGGTTCGATGCGCCCCGAAATCCAGTTCGAGGAAGGTGCCCCCGGAGGGTGGGGCGTCGAGGGTGTGTGGCACCCCGAGACCCTCACCGCTGCGGTCGGAGAACCGGTTGAAGTCCACTTCTGGACCCGCGACCGAGGGGAGCGCGAGCTCGGGTTCGTGAACATGACGCTCTGGAAGTACCGGGGCCCGATCGGTGGTCAGATCGCCTTCGAATCGCTCACCGCCGCCCCGGAGGGGGTAGCCGCCGGTCGCGGGCGCCCGCCGGGTCCCGGACCTGTGGCGACGCGGGAATCGGTGACCATTCCGACGACGGGACCCGACGCCGACCAGGGTCGGTTCACCGCCACGTTCGACACGCCCGGCGATTACATCATCCGTGTCCGCATCGACAACTTCGGTAACAACGACAGCGCCCCCGGCCACCAGTGCTGCTGGTCGAACGGGTATGTGCGAGTGACCGTCCGCTGACGACGAATCGAGAGGAAGCCGCCATGACCGACCCTACCCGCCGACTCCGCGCAGTCAACGCTCTTCGGAGCGCGCCTCTCCTCGCCGTCCTCGCGCTCCTCCCGTGGTCGTCCATCGGCGCACAGCAGACCGCCGGTCCGAGTGCGGACCCGGCCCCCGCTGACCTCACCTTCACGCGTGACGTGGCGCCGATCCTTCAACAGAACTGTCAGGTGTGCCACCAGCCGGGTGCCATCGGACCCATGTCTCTCATGACGTACGAGGATGTGAGGCGATACGCCCGTCGGATCTCTCGTTTGGTAGAAGCGGGGGACATGCCGCCCTATCAATACGATTCGGACGTCGGCATTCAGCAGCTGAAAGAGGACTGGCGCATGTCGGACGACGAGATCCAGACGATCGTCGACTGGGTCGCGCTCGGCTCTCCCGAGGGGGACCCCGCGGACATGCCGGCTCCGATCGAATGGCCCGACCCCGCCGAGTTCCGCCTGGCCGATCGATTCGGGGAACCGGACGTCGTGGTCGCTTCGGCGCCGTACGACGTCCCGGAGGTCGGACAGGATCGGTGGTGGCGCCCGACCACACCCGTCGGCGTGAACGAGACGCGCTGTATCAAAGCCATCGAGACGAAGCCGTCCGTCGTCGGGCGCGCCGTCGCCCATCACGCTAACTCTTCGCTCGAGGTCGCAGGGGAGCGGGCCGGCCGGCTGTCCGAGTACGCACTCGGCAAAGTCGGAGAGATCGTTCCCGAAGGGGCCTGCCGCAGACTGCCCGCCAACGCCGACGTGGTGTGGGACATCCACTACTGGCCGAACGGGGTCGAGGTCGACGACGACCAGGTCGAGGTTGGTATCTGGCTCCACCCCGAGGATTACGAGGGAACGTACGATCAGTCGCTCACCCTCTACTTCCTGCAGGGCGGCCGCGGGTACGACATCCCTCCGCACGGGACCTTGATGACCCAGGGCTTCCACTCGTTCGACAGCCCGGTGCGGATCGACAGCTGGCAGCCCCACGGCCACACCCGACTCGTGGCCATGTCGATCGAGATCCTGCGGAAGAACGGGCGGCGTGAGATGGTGAGCATGGTGTCCAACTGGAGCGCGCTCTGGCATCACTCCCACATCTACGAGGACGATGTGGCTCCCCTGCTCGAAGTCGGCGACCAGCTCATCCTCACGGGGTGGTACGACAACACGGCGAACAACCGATACAACCCGGACCCCGACCAGTGGGTCGGTATCGGCGATCGCACCGCGGACGAGATGTCGCACGCCTGGATCGCCGTGACGCATCTCGACGAGGAGGGCATGGAGAAGATCAAGGCCGACCGAGCCGCGCGCCTGATCAGCGAGCAACCGGACCGGGATGACCGCTAGTCACGGGTCGCACTTCAGTGTGGGGGTCGAACGCGCCGGTGAACGACGTGGACCCCCTCCTCTGAGGCCGCTGCCCCGATCCGCTCTCCCGGGTCGCGACCTGTAACGGTTCGGACAACCACCTCCGGGTCCCGTTGCGCCCAACGCTGCGATACCCGTTCGTAGGTCGTCCCCCGGCACCACGCGGAGCGTTGAGGATGAGGCTGTACCCCCTGGTCGTGCAGACCCTCGGCTTCCTGGCCACCGTGGTCTTCCTGGGTGGCTTGGCCCTCATGGTTTCGCTGGCGCTCCCCTCGACCCGACGGGGCCTGACCGACGCCGTGGCCGGCTCGGAGCGCCACCCGCTGGGTTGGGCGGCCGTGATGTCCTTCACGGCGATGACCGCGAGCCTCTACCTATCCGAGATCGTCGGGCTGATCCCGTGCTCACTCTGCTGGTATCAGCGCTTCGTGATGTACCCGCTCGCCCTTGGGCTCATCGGCGCCACGGCGGCGAACCGCCCTGGCGTCTGGCGCATCGGGCTGCCGGCCTCCCTGATCGGACTCGGCATCTCGATCTACCACGTGACCATCCAGTGGCAGCCTACCCTGGACGTGGGGGCCTGCACATCCGGCGCCCCCTGTACCGGGCGCTACGTCGCAGTCTTCGGTTTCATCTCGATCCCGACGATGGCGGGGGCCGTCTTCACGGCCGTCGCGGCCCTGATGCTGCTGCTCTGGATGGCGGAGCGAAGCGCGCGCCTCGACGGACCGACGGGGGAGACGAACGAGTCGGCCGCGGCCGCCTGACCGATGCGATACGAAGGCAAGCTGTATCGCCCACCCTCCGAGGCCGACGCGTACATCGTCCAGGCCACGATCGGTTGTTCGCACAACCTGTGCACGTACTGCGACATGTACCGGGACAAGCGATTTCGGATTCGGGCTCTCGACGACGTTCTGGAGGACATCGCGGCCGCAGGCCGACGATACCCCGCCGCCGAGAAGGTCTTCGTGGCCGACGGAGACGCCCTCGTGATGGACGTGGAGCGCTGGACGACGATCCTCGAGAGGTGTCGCGAAGCCTTCCCACGCCTGCGCCGTGTCTCCTGTTACGCCACCGCGGAGAACGTCCTGGAGAAGAGCCCCGAGGAGCTGAACCACCTGCGAGAAGCCGGCCTTCGCATGCTCTACATCGGACCGGAGTCGGGGGACGACGTGACCCTCCGGCGCATCGTGAAGGGGGGAACGCACGACGAACACGTCGAGGCAGCACGACGAGCGCGCGCCGCCGGCATCCGCCTGAGCGTGATCGTCCTCCTCGGCGCGGGCGGTACGGACCGAAGCGATGAGCACGCGAGGGAGACCGCGCGACTGGTCACCTCGATGGACCCCGATTTCCTCGGTGCGCTGACACTGACGGTCATCCCGGGGACACCCCAGGCCCGGATGGTCGAGAAAGGACGGTTCGAGTTGCCGGACATCCCTCGGCTCCTGGGTGAGATGCGAACGATCGTTGCGGAGTCGAACCCGACCCGGACCGTCTTTCGAACGAACCACGCGTCGAGCTACCTACCCATCGCAGGGGAGCTTCCCCGAGACCGCGGGGCGATCCTGAACGCCATCGACCTGGCGCTGGACGGGGCCATTCCGCTCAAACCGGAGTACCTGCGAGGGCTCTGAGGGCACCTACGGCCAGGACGGGAGCCTTACGACTCGGAGTCGGCCTCCAGCTCCTGGGCCAACCAGGCCCGTGCCGCCCGCCAGTCCCGTTTCACGGTGGCGGTGGACACCCCCAGGATCTCGGCGGTCTCTTCGACCTCGAAGCCGCAGTAGAAGCGACACTCCACGACCTTCGCCTTCCGCTCGTCGAAGGCCGCCAAAGCGTCCAGCGCCTCGTCGAGGGCCAGCAGCTGCTCAGCGCGAAGTGGGACCGACCCGTCCCCTTCGTGGAGGGTCACGAAGTTTCGGTCTCCCCCCCGTTTCACGGCCCTCCGTCGGCGCGCCTTGTCGATCAGGACCTGCCGCATCGCGCGCACCATCACGTAGCTGAAATGTGCCCGATCCACGATCTCGAGTCCGTGGTCGGGCTTCAGCTTGAGGTACGCCTCGTGAACGAGCGCAGTCGTATTCAGGCTGGCGGGCCCGTTTCGCCGACGAGCCGAGCGCGCCCTGCGGATGAGTTCGGCATAGGCCAACTCGAAAAGGCGATCGACGGCCTGTCGATCTCCCTCGCGCGCCGAACGGACGAGCGCGGCGGTGACGGTTCCGTCCTCCGTGTGCATGGAGGCGAAGGTGTTCGACCGAGCCCACCGGTGGCAAGGTCGACTTAGACGATCGAGGCGTCGGCCACGGCCTGGTATCGGGCGGCTTCGTCGTGACGCCCCAGGCCATCGAGGAGTTGGGCCAGGTGGACGTTCACCCAGTACCAGTCCTCCGCTCGCGCGACACGCAACGGCTCCAGGATCTCCCGACTCTTCAGCAACGTCTCTTCCGCGGCCACCAGGTCCCGCACCGCGCGGAGCGCGATACCGTAGTACAGCTTGGCGTGACCGACTCGCCAGTGGTCGGGTGGGTACGACGCGATCGCAATCGAGTGCGCCCGCTCGAGGTGTTCGTAGGCCTCGTCGCGGTTGCCCCGAAGGACGTGGGACCAACCGAGCGAGACGAGGGTGCTGGTGAGACTGGCATGCTCCGGTCCGTGGACCGCCTCGATCGCGGCCACGGCGCGGCCGAGACTCTCCGTCGCCTCCTCGTGTCGGCCCTGGATCGACTGCACAGCCCCCAGATTGCCCAGCACCATCGCCGTGAACGGGTGTTCCGGCCCCAGAAGCTCGGCGTAGATGCGCTGCGCTTCGTCGAAGCGACGCGCGGCCGCGTCGATCTGGCCCGCGTCCCGAAGAAAGACACCGTAATCGTTGAGAACCCGCCCACGGTCCTCCACGCGCGCCAACTGAAGTGCATCCTCGAAGGCCAGCCGGGCATCGTCCGTCCTCCCCTGACCTGCCACCGCCTGCGCGAGCCAGGATCGAGCGGTCGCTTGCAAGGAATCGGACGCGATGTCCCCGAGCACACTCATCGACTCCCGAAACAGCGACTCGGCCTCGACGAAGCGCCCTGAGCGGAGGTGGACCAGACCGAGCCCCGTGAGGCTGTTGGCGAGCAGGGGGTG
>JAUIKL010000092.1 GCA_030430625.1 Gemmatimonadota bacterium | reverse complement strand
ACCTCACACGCCTGATCGGGCGGGTGGTGGGCCAGATCTGACGCCCGACGCGCCCGCGCGTCGGACCCCCCTACACGCCGAAGCACCGTTTCCGAGACCCATGAGCTACCCCGAGCTACCCACGTCACTGCTCGACATCGAAGAGCAGACCCTGAGCCGCTGGAAGGACGAGGATCTCTTCCGTCAGACGCTGACCGCCAACGAGGGCAACGAGCGCTTCGTCTTCTACGAGGGGCCTCCGACGGCCAACGGCCGCCCGGGCCTCCACCACATCCTGAGCCGGACGATCAAGGACCTCGTGTGCCGCCACCGCGCCATGCTCGGTCACAGCGTCACCCGGATCGCAGGCTGGGACACCCACGGCCTGCCCGTCGAGATCGAGGCCGAAAAGAAGCTCGGCATCAGCGGGAAGCCGGAGATCGAGGCCCTCGGCATCGCCGAATTCAATCAGGCGTGCAAGGACTCCGTCTTCACCTACAAGGAGGAGTGGGAGGAGCTCAGCGAGCGCATCGGTTACTGGCTCGAGTACTGGCGTCCGTACGTCACCTTCCACACGCCGTACATCGAGTCCGTGTGGGCGATCCTCAAGACGTTCGCGGACAAGGACCTCCTGTACCGCGGGCACAAGAGTGTGCCGTACTGCCCGCGTTGCGGCACGGCGCTCTCGTCGCACGAGGTGGCGCAGGGGTACAAGGACGTCTTCGACCCGTCCCTCACCTTCGTGGCCGAGGTCGTGCAGGCCGACGGCACGCCCGACCCGGACAACCGCGCCATCCTCGCGTGGACCACGACGCCGTGGACCGTGCCGTCGAACGCCGGCCTCGCCGTGCATCCGGAACTGGACTACGTCGAGGTGGCCCGGGACGGTCGGCGCTACATCGTGGCGGAGGGCAGGGCGGAGGCCCTCTTCGGGGAAGAGCCCGAGGTTGTCGGACGGCTGAAGGGCGCCGACATCGTCGGCTGGCGGTACCGCCGCCCGTTGGATTTCGTCGCGGCCCCCGAGGACCCGCAGAACGGCTGGACCGTCGTGGCCGAGGACTTCGTGAGCGC
Source organism: Gemmatimonadota bacterium (assembly GCA_030430625.1). Classification (GTDB taxonomy): domain Bacteria; phylum Gemmatimonadota; class Gemmatimonadetes; order Longimicrobiales; family Gaopeijiaceae; genus UBA2589. The sequence goes on along the minus strand of JAUIKL010000092.1, from coordinate 8,912 downwards.
GACCGACGGCACCGGGATCGTGCACATGGCGCCGGCCTTCGGCGCGGACGACTACCTGGCCGGCCAGCGCCACGAGCTGCCGATGCTCAACCCGATCGACGGGGAGGGGAAGTTCGTCCCCGAGACCGAACTCGTGGCCGGTATGTGGGTGAAGGACGCCGACCCCCTGCTCGTCGACGCGCTGCGGGAGCGGAACCTCCTATTCGCCATCGACCGCGTCGAGCACAGCTACCCGCACTGCTGGCGTTGCTCCTCGCCGCTCCTCTACGTGGCGATCGACTCGTGGTTCGCGGCCACCTCGACGATGAAGGACGAGCTGCTGGCCAACAACGAGAAGATCGCGTGGCACCCCCCCGAAGTCGGAGAGAAGCGCTTCGGGGAGTGGCTGCGGGGCAACATCGACTGGGCCCTCTCGCGCGATCGCTACTGGGGCACGCCGCTCCCGGTCTGGGTCTGCGACGAGGACAAGGACCACATGCACTGGATCGGCTCGCTCGCGGAGTTGGCCGACAAGGCGGGTGAGCTACCGGAGGACTTCGACCCGCACCGACCCTTCATCGACGAGGTCACGTGGTCGTGCGACCGCTGCTCCGGCACGATGACGAGGACGCCGGAAGTCATCGACGTCTGGTTCGACTCCGGTGCGATGCCGTACGCGCAGTGGCACTACCCGTTCGAGAACGAAGAGGAGTTCGAGGACCACTTCCCGGCGCACTTCATCTGCGAAGGGCTCGACCAGACCCGCGGGTGGTTCTACTCGCTCCTGGCCATCTCGACGATGCTGGGGCGCGGTCCGTCGTTCCAGAACTGCCTGGTGAACGACCTCGTGCTCGACGCTCACGGCCAGAAGATGTCGAAGTCGAAGGGCAACACGGTGAACCCGTGGGATGCCGTCGGCGAACACGGTGCGGACGCGGTGCGCTGGTACTTCATCACCTCGTCCAACCCGTGGCTGCCGAAGCGGTACGATCCGGACGGTGTGAAGGAGGCGGCGCGGAAGTTCTTCGACACGCTGTTCAATACCTACAAGTTCTTCGCCCTGTACGCGGACGCCGATCAGTGGACCCCGAGCGATGCCGACCCGGCACCCGCGGACCGGCCGCTCCTCGACCGCTGGCTCCTGGCCCGGCTCGACACGGTCGTGCGGACCGTCTCCGACGAGTTGGACGCGTACCAGCTCACCCGGGCGTACCGCGCGCTCGGCGACTTCGTCGTGGAGGACCTCTCGAACTGGTACGTCCGCCGCAACCGTGCGCGCTTCTGGAACAGCGACGACGCCGAGGATCAGAAGGCGGCGTTCCGCACTCTGCACGACGCCCTTCGGACCGTGTGTGTCCTGGCGGCGCCGTGCACGCCGTTCGCGGCGGACTGGCTGCACCGGGCGTTGACGGGACGGACGGTCCACCTCGAACGCTTCTCCGAGGTGTTGTCCGACGTCGACCGCGCGGCCGTCCTGGCCGGCGGTGAGCTCGAAGAGGACATGGATGCCGTGCGGACCCTCGTCTCCCTGGGACGGGCCGCGCGTGAGGACGTTCAGATCCGAGTCCGGCAGCCCCTACGCGATGTCCGGGCCGTGCTGCCCGGCGGGCGCACCCTCTCCGAGGACATGCTCGACGTGGTCCGGGACGAGCTGAACGTGAAGGAAGTGGGCTTCCTCTCGTCGGTCGACGGCATCGCCACCCTGACAGGCAAGCCGAACTACCGCGCCCTCGGGCAGCGCTTCGGCAAGCAGACGAACGACGCCGCCAACGCCATCCGCGCTCTGGGGGCCGACGCGCTGGCGTCGTACCAGGCCGGAGACGCGGTGGAGATCACCGTGGACGGGGCCACCCACGCGCTCCAGGAGGGCGACATCGAGGTCATCCAGGAGGCCGCCGGGAACCTCGTCGTGAAGGGGGAGGGCGCCTACACGGTCGCGCTCAACCCGGAGCTGGACGACGACCTCCGTGCGGAGGGCACGGCGCGCGAGTTGGTGAACCGGATCCAGCGGCTCCGAAAGGACGGCGGTCTGGAGATCACCGACCGGATCGCGCTCGCGATCTCGGGTCCCCACGAGGTGCGTTCTGCGGCGTCGGCCTTCCAGACCTTCATCGGTGGCGAGACGCTGGCCAGCGAGGTCGTCGTCGAGGAAGCCATCGACGACGCGGGGTGGGACCACGTCCGTGACGTGGACCTCGATGGTGTGGCAGCCAAGATCGCGCTTCGGCCGACGAGCTGAGCGGTGACCGATCGTCGGACGCTCGAGGTCGGGGAGGAGGCCGACCGGCTCGATCGGTTCGTGGCCGACCGCCTCGACCTGTCGAGGACGCGGGCGGCAGCGCTGATCGGGGACGGCCTCGTGACGGTCGACGGTCGGCCGGGGAAGAAGTCCGAGACGCTCGAAGCGGGGATGACGGTCGAGGTCGTCGTCCCCGCGGCGGAGCCCGTCGACCTCGTCGGGGAGGATCTTCCCATCGCGGTCGTCCACGACGACGACGATCTCCTGGTCGTCGACAAGGCGGCCGGCATGGTGGTGCACCCGGCACCGGGGCATCGCTCGGGAACCCTCGTCAACGCACTCCTCTTTCGGTATCCGGAGCTGGACGGCGTGGGTGGGCGGTCCCGCCCCGGCATCGTCCATCGGCTCGACCGGGAGACGTCGGGGCTGCTCGTCGTGGCCAAGACCGACAAGGCGCACCGTGCGCTCTCCGACGCCCTGCGGGCCCGCCGCGTGAAGCGGATCTACACGGCGGCGTCCTGGGGGCACATCGACGAGTCTCCTCTCGAGATCGAGGGGCCGATCGGCCGAGACCCGAAGGACCGTAAGCGGATGGCGGTCGTCGAGGGGGGCAGGGACGCCCTCACCAGGGTCGAGGTGGTCGAGCAGTGGCTTCGGGCCGACCTCCTCCGGGTGGCGCTCAAAACCGGGCGCACACACCAGATCCGGGTGCACCTGGCGCACGTCGGTCATCCGGTGGTCGGAGACCCGACCTACGCCGCCGGCTGGGAACGCGGCCTGGGTGGTCCGACCCGACGGTGGGTCGACCAGCTGGCGCGCCGCTGCACCCGGCAGTTTCTGCACGCATCCGAACTCGTCTTCGAGCACCCGACCTCCGGGGAGGTGCTCCGTTTCGAGTCATCGCTGCCGGCCGATCTGGCCGAGGCTGCGGATTGGGCGAGATCGGGCTGACGCGTGCGCCGGGAGCCCTTTTTTTATCGCCATTTTCCGCCGATACTTAGCGGCTTCGGAAGGGCTCTCCATCGGGAGTCCACGACGCGGCTCGCGCACCGGCAGAGATGTCAGAACTCGATCCCAAACTGACGTTCGATTCGTTCGTCGTCGGCCCCGCCAATCGGTTGGCGTCTGCGGCCGCACGGCGCGCGGCCGAATCGCCGGGAACGAGCTACAACCCGCTCTTCCTCTACTCTGCGCCCGGCCTCGGGAAGACCCACATCCTGACGGCGATCGCGCACAAGTCGGAGGAGGGGCTCCGCGTCGAGTACATGGCGCTGGAGCAGTACCTGGAGCGGCTCGAGGGATCGCTCAAGGCGGGTGAGGACTCCGGCGTGTACGGGGATCTCGACATCCTCCTTCTCGACGACGTCCAGTTCCTGACCGGACAACCCGAAGCGCAGGAGATGCTTCTCAAGACGCTCGACCAGCTCAGTGCGTCGGGTGGGCAGATCGTCCTGGCCAGTGACCGGCCACCGGCGGACATCAACGGGCTCGACGCACGACTGCTGAGTCGCTTCTCGGGTGGCCTGATCGTCGATCTCGGCATTCCGGAGTTCGAGACGCGGGTGGCCATCGTCCAGAAGAAGGCCAACGAGAAGAAGCAGACGCTCGAGCCCGGCGTGGCCGAAGCCGTCGCCAAGGCGCCGCTCAAGAACGTCCGGGAGCTCGGCGGGATCCTCAACAAGATCTTCGCTACGCAGGACCTCGAGGGCCGGCAGTTCACCGTCGACGAGGTCGCCAAGCTGCTCGAGGATCAGGACCGCGCGGCCGCACTCTCCACCGGGTCCGACGAGTTCGGGTCGTTCCTCTCCGAGTTGACCTCCTCCGTGGCGGAGGTCGTCGAGCAGACGGAAGAGGAGTGGCGCAAGACGATCCGGGAGGCGATCGAGTCGGCGGATCGCCAGGGCTTCTCGACGCTCCGTCTCGACCCGCTCCTCAACAGCCCCGGCGAACCCTCCGAGTGGCGCAAGCAGGTCGACCGCTTCAAGGCGGACCTGGCGCGGCTCAACGAGATCGAGCGAGAACTGGATCGCCTCGGCAACCCGTGGCCCGAAGCCGCCCAGGGCGTCCTGGAGGACCCGGACCGCCTCGATGAGGCCGAGGCCCTGCTGACCTCCGTCCGCGAGCGTCAGCGGCCCTTTCCGCAACTCGCGGACGGCCCTCAGCTGCACGATCTCGAAGGCTACGACGGGATCGCGCTGAAGGCGGCGGCCCAACTCGTCGGCGTCGAGAAGCCCGAGTACAACCCGCTCTACCTCTGGTCGGCCGACGAGGCCGTGGCCAAGTCGGTGCTCGGGGCCGTGGCGCGTTCGTACGTCGAGGCCAACCCCGGGCTCAAGGTGGCGGTCTCGTCGGTTTCGATGTTCGCGCAGGACTTCATCCGCGCCCTCGGCGAAGGGGTGGCCGGAGCATGGCGTGAGCGGTGGTGGACGGCCGACCTACTGCTCATCACGGAGATCGAGGACCTGGTCCAGACGGAGCGCGCCCAGGACGAGTTCTTCCACCTCTTCGAGGCGCTGCGACGCCGGGGTGCGCGCATGATGTTCGTGGCCGACCGGGCCCCGGCCGCCATCGCCGAGATCGACGATCGACTCCGGTCGCGGTTCGAGGGTGGGCTCGTGATCGAGTTGACCCAGGGCAGCATCGCTCCCTTCGACCTCGTCGAGCAGGAGCAGGACGAGCCCGAACGCGAAGACTCGATCTTCGTGCCCGCGCTCGGCACCGAGGACACGAGCGACGACACGGCCCAACTCGTCCCCATCGAGGTCTCGAGCCCGGGTGGCGTGTGGTTCCCCGGCCCGGAGAACGCCGTGATCCACTGGCCGAAGATCGAGGCGCTGCTCATCGAGGAGCTCGACTGAGATGGCGATCGAAGGCGCACTTCAAGACGTCTCGCTGGCCGACATCTGCCAGCTCCTCGGGATGGGCAACAAGACCGGGTGCCTCAGCATCACCGATCGGTCGAACTTCGGCTACATCTACTTCGAGCGCGGCCGGGTCATCTACGCGTCGGTCCTCAACCGCCGTGACCGACTGGGCGAACTCCTCGTTCGCAACCACGTCATCACGCGGAAGGACCTCGACGCCGCCACGACGCGGCAGGCCTCCGAGAAGGGCAAACGCCTCGGTGAGATCCTCGTCGAGCACGAGGCCCTCGACCAGGAGGTGCTCCAGAAGTACATCCAGATGCAGATCGAGGAGGCGGTCTACCACCTCTTCGCCTGGACTCAGGGCTCCTTCCACTTCGATACCGACCAGGCCCCCGAAGAAGAGGGGATCTACCTCGTCAACATTCCGCCCGAGGCGCTCCTCATGGAGGGCGCCCGCCGGGTCGACGAGTGGAGTCAGGTCGAGAAGAAGATCCCGTCCTTCGATCTCGTCTTCCAGCTGGATCGGAATCCGGACGAGTCCGACGAAGAGGTCGAGCTGACGAAGGACCAGAAGCGTGTGCTCCCCTTCATCGACGGGCAGCGCACGGTTCACGAGATCATGGACGAGGCCGGCCTCGTCGAGTTCGACACGGGCAAGGCGCTCTACGGTCTGGTGCAGGCGGGCTTCGTCTCCCGGGCGGGCGAACGTTCGACCTCGGAGGAGACCGGCGGAGATCAGGCGCTCCAGCAGCACCTGAACGTCGGGATCGCCTTCTATCGCTCCGGGATGATGGAGGACGCGGCCCGCGAGTTCGAGCAGGCGCTGGCGATCGACCCGACGCAGGGGCGCGCGAACTTCATGATGGGGTTGATCGCCTTCCGCCGTGGGAAGATGGAAGAGGCGCTCAACCACTTCGGCTCGATGCCGCCGGGGGCGGGCAATCACTACGCGGTGCACCGCAACACGGCCCTGATCCTCGAGTTGCTCGGCCGCTACGACGAGGCGCTCGGTGCGCTCGACGAGGCGCTCGTCACGAAGCCGACGGATCCGGAAGTCCACATGGCGCGCGCCATCATCCACGTGAAGCGTGGAGACATGAAGCGTGCGCTCGACGCGCTCCGGATCTACCGAACTTCGTCCGAAGTGAAGAAGCCGAGTCAGCAGTACTACGCGTACACGATCCTGGCGGCGGCCGTCGGCGGTGACCTGGAGTACGCTGTGGCCGTCGGTCGAGAGGGTCTCGGCCACTACCCCGACTCGGGCCCGATCCTGGTGAACATGGGACAGGTGCTCGAGCGAAGGGGGGAGGTCGACGCGGCCAGCGCACTCTACAAGCGCGCCACGCAGGGCACACAACCGCTGCCCCAGGCCCACAAGAGCCTGGGGGATCAGGCGTGGGCGCACGGAGACCACGACGGCGCGCGCGCGCAGTACGAGAAGGCGGTCAAGCTGCAGCCCCGACTCGGGGACGACGTGTACCTGCGGCTCGGCACACTGGCGTACCGGGGGAACGACCGCGATGTCGCGCTCCTGCTGTGGCGGCGCGCCATCGACCTCAACCCGAACAACGAGGCGGTCAAGTCGAACCTGGAGATGTTGTCCGGCGAGTAGGGTGAGCCGGCTCACGACCGCTGCGGCGGTCCTCGTCCTCGCGCTCTTCGTCGGTGCCCCCGGTGCCGCGGCCCAGGACGTCTCCACGTTCGACGGTGTCGTCTACGACTCGGTGGTCGGTGCACGAGCCACCGTCGTGCATGCGCCCGACGAACGCGCCGTCGCCCTCCGCGTCTCCGAGTTGCTCGATGGTCAGGGGCCGCTGCCGGGGCTCCCGGTCGAGGTGCCCTCGGGCGTCCGCGCCGTGCTCGCGCACACGCCTGCGGCCTTCGATGAAGCGGTCGGAAGTGCGGTCCCCGAATGGAGGGCCGGCGTGGCGATCCCCGTGCGCAACACCCTCGTGATGCCGACGGGGGAGGGCGTGCGCGTCGTCGACGGCGAAGGGCTGCGCACCCTTCGACACGAGTGGGCTCACCTCGGAATCGGGCAGTACCTCGGGACCGACCTCCGGATCCCGCGCTGGTTCAACGAGGGCTACGCGCAGTGGGCGTCGGGCGGCTTCGAGACGGACGGCGCCTGGAGACTTCGTGTTCTGCTGGCCACGGGCGACGCACCGGCCATGGACTCACTGGCGCTGCGGTGGCCCGCGGGGCGGGAAGAGGCGCGGACGGCGTACCTGCTGGCGGCGAGCGCGGTGACCTACCTCCTCCAGTCCGGCGGCGAGGACGGCCTTCGTGTTTTCCTCGATCGGTGGCGGGCGCAGCGGTCCTTCGAGGGAGCGTTCCGTGAGACCTTCGGACTGACCGTCGGGCAGTTCGAGGAGGACTGGCGCCGGCACGTCAAAGACCGCTACGGCTGGCTCTTCGTCCTGAGCCACTCGGCCGTCTTCTGGCTCGTCCTGGCACTGGTCTTGCTCTTCATGGTGCGGGGACGACGGGCGTACAATCGACAGAAGCTCGCTCGGCTCCGCGCCGGTGAGATCCCCGACGCACCGGCGTTCTGGGAAGAACCGGATCCGTCGGATGGATCCGCCCCGCACCCCCCCGGGGTAGGAGACGAACCATGAGCGAAGCCACCCAACCGCGGATCCTCGTCGTCGACGACGACACGGACGGTCTCGAAGTCCTCGAGATGCGTCTGACCCACGCCGGCTACGACGTCGAGACCGCCGACAGCGCCGAGAAGGCGCTCTCCCGTGTGAAAGCGTTCGACCCCGGGATGATCGTCACCGACGTTCGCATGTCCGGCATGACGGGACTCGAGCTGCTCGAGAAGGTGCGCGGAGCGATGGACGGGGTCGAGGTCGTCGTCATGACGGCACACGACGACATGGAGACGGCTGTCAGCGCCATGAAGGGCGGGGCGTTCGACTTCCTCGTGAAGCCCGTCGACCCGAAGGCCGTGCAGGCGCTCGCCGACCGCTGCTTCCGGGAGCGCGAGCTCGTCGAGACGACCGAAACGCCCGAGGCCGTGGCCGCACTGCCGCGAAGCCGCCTGGTCGGGCGCGACCCCCGGATGATCGACATCTACAAGACGATCGGGGTGCTGGCGGCCAACCGGGCCACGGTGCTTATCCGAGGCGAGACCGGGACGGGCAAGGAGGTCATCGCGCGGGGGATCCACGAGAACTCGTCGCACTCGAACGAACCGTTCATCGCCGTGAACTGCACGGCGCTGACCGACACCCTCCTCGAGTCCGAGCTGTTCGGGCATGTGAAGGGTGCCTTCACCGGTGCGACCGGATCGCGGAAGGGGTACTTCGAGCTGGCGGGGAAGGGGACGATCTTCCTCGACGAGATCGGAGACACGAGCCCCGACTTCCAGACCAAACTGCTCCGTGTGCTGCAGGAGCGGCGTTTCTACCCAGTCGGCGGCGAGCAGCCGAAGTCGACGGAAGCGCGGGTGATCGCCGCGACGCACCAGCCTATCGAACAGCTGATCGACGAAGGGCGCTTCCGCGAAGACCTCTACTTCCGGCTGAAGGTCGTCGAGATCGACGTGCCTCCGCTCCGTGAACGGCCCGGGGACATCGAAGCGGTCGCGACCGCGCTGCTTGGGCGCATCCGGGAGGAGACGGGACGCGACGTGCGCCGGATCTCCGACGAGGCCGTGTCGAGGCTCACCGAGTACGCGTGGCCCGGCAACGTCCGGGAACTCGAGAACGCGCTCATGCGCGCGGCGATCGTGGCGCGCGGTACGGTGATCGGTGCGGACCACCTCATCCTCGACGGTGGTTCGGACGAGCCCGACGACCTCACCCTCTCGGCCGCCATCG
>JAUIKL010000091.1 GCA_030430625.1 Gemmatimonadota bacterium | reverse complement strand
GCAAACGAGGCACCTATGGCGGACCGCGCACGTCGCGTCTTGCTGACCCTATCCACACTCGCGCTGGTCGCGTGCTCCGGTGGTGACACCACCGAGGAGCCCGCGGCCCAAGCGGGTGCGGTCGACATTCCCGAAGACCAGCTCATCCGTACAGCCGATCCGTACGCTCGGGGCTACACCGACGAGGACTTCCCGCGTGTCCAGGAACTGGCGCCCGGTGTCTACTCGTACGAGCAGCTCCGCTCCGCCGGGGAAGAGCGCTTTACGACGGTGAGTCTCTTCGTCGTGACCGACGACGGCGTCGTCGTGGCCGACGGCCAGGGGAGCGTCGAGGAGACGCAGCGGATGGTCGACCACATCGCGGAGATCACGGATCTACCGATTACCGACGTGATCGTCTGCTCGGACCACGGAGACCACACGGCCGGAAACGCTGCGTTTCCCGAGGATGTGACGTATCACGTCCACCCGTACTCCCTCTCGGTGGTCCGCAACGCGGCAGAACTCCGCGGTGACGCCCCACCCGCATGGGCGGTCGGGGCCGAAGAGGTCGGCGCGGAGTCGACGCTCACCCGGGGCGGACGCGAGATTCGTATCCAGTTCCTCGGCCGGGCCCACACGGGAGGCGACCTCGTCGTCTACCTCCCGGCGGAGAAGGTCCTCTTCATGAGCGAGGCGTACCTGCACCGGATCTTCCCGGCCATGCGGACGGCCTTTCCGTCCGAGTGGGTCGAGATGATCGAGGTCGCTCAGGGCATGGACGTCGACGTGTACGTCCCCGGCCACGGCTTCGTGGATCATCCGTCGATCCTCGAGGAGGAGTTGGAGGTCTTCCAGGGTGCGATCCGCACGGTGATCGCCGAGGCGCGACTGATGCACGAGGAAGGCTTCGACCTCATGGACGCTCAAGCCCAGGTCACCTTCGGAAGCCTCGAAGAGTGGTCCCTTCGCGCGAGTCAGGGTGACCGCGCACTTCAACAGGTTTACGCAGAGCTCGACGGCGAGCTCCCGGAGATACAACGATGAACGCTGCCCTCATCGACTCGGCCCGCGACCGGGCCGGTAACGACCCGATCTTCATCTGGCACGGAGAGGCGATGCGGCGGAAAGCCGCAGGGGAGGACATCCTCAACGCCACGATCGGCGCCCTGATGAACGACGACGGAACGATCTGCACGATTCCCTCCGTCCTCGAAACCTTCCGAAAGCACCAGACAGCCAGCGTGGCCGGCTACGCCCCGATCTCTGGCCTGCCCGCGTACCGCGAGGCGGTGGTCCGCGATCTCTTCGGTCAGGGGCCGCTTGCCGATCAGGCCGTAGCCGTCGCGACGCCGGGTGGGAGCGGAGCGGTGTACGCCGCGGTCGTGAACTGCCTCGAGCCGGGTCAGAGCATGCTCGTCCCCAACTTCTTCTGGGGTCCGTATCGGGAGATCACGAGCCATTCGGGCCGTGCCCTCGATCCGTTCACGATGTTCGCGGCGGACGGGACCTTCGACATCGAGGGGATGTCGGCGGCGCTCGATCGACACCTCGCCACCCAGGGCCGGGCCCTGCTGGTTCTGAACTTCCCGTGCCACAACCCGACCGGCTACACGCTCGGTCCGGACGAGTGGCGCAGGGTGACGGAAGCCATCGGACAGGCGGCGAAGCGAGGCCCTGTGTCCGTCCTCATCGACGTCGCATACATGGAGTACGGCGGAGCGGCCGCGCGGGGCTGGGTCGACTCGGTCTCCGGGCTGATGCGGCATGCGACCGTGCTGGTCGCCTGGACCGCGTCGAAGAGTATGTGTCAGTACGGTGCGCGGACCGGGGCGATCGTAGCCCTACATGAAGACGACGCGGAGCGTACCCAACTCGACAACGCCCTGGGCTACACCGCCCGGTCGACGTGGTCGAACTGCAGCCACATCGGTCAGAAAGCGGTCACGGACCTCCTGACCGACCCGGAGCTCTCGGCCCGGGTGGTGGCCGAGCGGGCGGAGATCGCCGATCTGCTCCAGTCGCGCATCGACGCCTTCAACGACGCCGCGGCTGCCGCATCACTACCGGTCCCGCGTTACGACGCGGGCTTCTTCGTCACAGTGTTCACGAAGGATCAGGACCGAACGGCCGCGGCGATGCGCGAACACGGCGTCTACACCGTGCCGATCCCCGGCGCGGTGCGGGTGGCGGTGTGCTCGACGCCCGCGAGCCAGATCGGACGGCTCGCGGACGCGCTGGAGCACGGGTTGGCCGCCCTGGCCTGACGAAGCCGGGCGATGAAGCGGCGGCGGGTCAGCCCTCGGCTCGACCCGCTGCCGCCCGCCCGACCTCGATGGCCGCATCGGCGCCGGGTCCCGACATGAGCAGCCCGAGGAAGCCCTCTTCGATACGCTGGGCGACATCGTCCGCGTTGGCCGTGATCATGTCCGCCATCCCCGCCTCGGTGGCCGTGGCGAGAACGTCCTGGTTCGCGGCCTCGGCGGCCTCCCGATCGCCATCGAGCGCGCCAGTGAGGCTCCCGATACCACACGCCAGCGCGGAGTAGCCGGAGATGCTCGCAATGGCGTCCAGCTCTGCGATCGCACCGGGATCTTCGACCATGAGCATGGCGAAAATCGTCCCGTCGGGGTTGTGCGGCCCCCACACGTCGGCACCGATGTCGTCGAAGAACGAGACGGCCAGCGCGGCCTCTTCGGCGCTCCGCACGTGGGGAAGCACCACACCGTGCGCGCCGGCCTCGAGGATCTCCTCGACCCGCTGCCGCGCCATCGCCTCACCATCCCTCGAGATCGGGGGAATGCGCACCAGGAGCGTCAACTCCGACCCGGCGTCCTCCAGCCCTTCGACCATCGCCGTCACGGCGTCGGGGTCGTACGATCCCTCGAGGTTGAGGAAGAGATAGTCCAGCAGCGGGTTGGCAGCCAGCGCCCGACCACCGTCGGCGGTGTAGAGGGGCGGAAGCCGCTCCCCGTCCGGACCGACGGCTCCTCGCTCCCGTTCGCTCGGGACGTACACTCCGAACGCCGGGGTCCTCGCGGTCCACAGGTCGACCAGAGAGGTCTTAGGTGCCGACAACATCGGAGTCGTGGAGGCCGCGATTTCGGCCTGGGTCCCTTCGCCTCCGTCGGTGTCGCCACCTCCGCATCCGACCAGGGTGAGGGCGAGGGCCAGGGGAAGCGTGTTCTTCATCGAGACCATGGTGGTGCGAACTCCGTTCGTTTCAGGCAGGTGGACGGAACGGCCCGCGACGTCGAACGCCGCGGGCCGATCTCTCATCGGTCGGAGACAGCCCTCGGCTTCTCCGCTTCTTCTTCCAGCGTTTCCAGGACCTGCTCCCACTCGAAGCGGTCGCCCATCCCGCGGACGTAGTAGTCCATCCACGCCATCTCGCTGACCGACTTCACGAGTCGATTGCGAGGATCCGGGATGCCATGGCTTCGTCCCGGGTACATGAAGAGCTCGGTCGGAACGTCGAGCTTCTTGAGCGCCATGTGCAGCTCGACCGACTGCGGGCTCGGCACCCGGGGGTCGCCCTCGACCACATGGATCATCGTCGGCGTCTTGGCGTTGGTGATGTACTTGAGCGGCGACTGGTCGAAGTAGGTGTCGAAGTCCTCGTACAGAAAGCCGTCACCGACGTAGAACTGACGGTTCCGCTGCACGTCGCTCTGCGCGTACATGCTGATCCAGTTCATGGTCCCGGCGCCCGAGCTGATCGCCTTGAAACGATCGGTCTGGGTCAGGATCCAGTTCGACCAGTGTCCGCCCGCACTCCAGCCGAGCGCACCCATCCGGTCCCCGTCGACGATCCCTTCGGCAATGAGATGGTCGACGCCGGTGATGATGTCTTCGTAGCCCAGGGTGAAGTAGTCACCGACGATGTCGGTCCGGTGGGCGTTCCCGTAGTTCCGGGAGCCGCGGTAGTTCGGCTTGAGGACAGCGTAGCCCGCCCCGGCGTAGACCTGAGCGCCGTATCCGCCGTTGAAGCGAAGGAGATCGGCCGACGCCGGTCCACCGTGGATGGCCACGATGAGCGGGTAACGGGTCCCCTCCTGGTAACCGACGGGGTACACCAGCACACCCCCGACCGTCTTGCCGTCGGAGGAGGTCCAGTTCACCTCGACCTCTTCGCCCAGAGCGATCTCGGAGACCTGCGGGTTCACGTCCACGAGCTGCGTCCATCGGCTGCGCTCGTCGACGTCGTCCAGGTCGTCCACCGTGAAGACCGTCGGCGGCGTCCGCGGGTCCTGGTAGCTGATCAGAACGACGCCGGAGTCCTCGTCACGGCTGACGTTGAGCGCCGCACGCTCGTAGGTGATCTGCCGCACTTCGTCACGATCGATGTCGAGCGCGTGGAGCTGGTTCGTGACGGTCACACCGGTGTTGAAGTAGATCGTGTTGCCGTCGTCGGACCAGAAGTCGATGCCCAGGCTCTGGTCGAAGTCGGAGCCGAGCTTCCGGAACGCACCGCCGCGATCGTCCACGGGCCGGATGTAGATCCGGTTCTCCGTCATGGTGTACCGCTCCATGTCGTCCGGAGCGGAGAAGGCGATCCACCGGCCGTCGGGCGAGAACTGAGCCGCGCCTTCGCTGACCTCGTAGTTCTCGGTCAGGCGCTCGATCTGACGGGTCGACAGCTCCATCAGGTACTGATCGGAGTAGAGACGCGACCCCGTGATGTTGCGTTCGTACCGCTCGGGGGAGCCTCCCGTGAACGAGAGCCAGCGACCGTCGTCGGAGAGCTCGAAGCCCTCCACGCTGTACGACGAATCGTCGGTGAGGCGCTCCTCACGGGCATTGGAGGGATCGACCCTCCAGAGGGACGAGAGGGCGGTGATCTGGTTCCGCACGTCGACCGAGAAGCCCATCTCGAGTCGCCGCTGGTTGGCCTCGTCGAAGTCGTCGGGGCGCGTGAAGTAGATGCGTTCTCCGTCGGGCGCCCACTCCCACTGGTCGACGCCGGCTTCACCGTCCGTCAGCTGACGCGCCTCGGCCTGAGGCAGGTCGGCGACCGCCACGATGTGGAGCTGCTCCTGTCCGCTCGGCCCACTCCGATACACGAGCCAATCACCGTTCGGGGAAAAGTCGAAGCCCGATACGCCGTCGGCGGTGTCGGTGATCCGACGAGCCTCACCACCGTCGTGGTGCATCATGTAGAGTTGGTCGTCGTCACCGTCACCGCGATCCGACGAGAAGACGAAGAAGTCGCCGCTCGGCGCCCACGCCGGCTGACGTTCGTCCGCGTCGTCGGTGAAGGTGAGCTGCCGGCTCGAGGAGACGCCTTCGGAGAGGGAGACGACGTGGATGTCCGACTGGGACTCCGCCTCTTGCCAGTCGGGCGTGCTCACCGTGTAGAGCATCCAGCTGCCGTCGGGGCTGGGGGTCCAGGATCCGCCGGAGCGCATCAGCTGGACGTCCATGAAGTTCATCGGACGCTGCTGTGCCGCGATCGCGACCGGAGCCGCGACCGTGACGAGAGCAGAGAGGGTCAGGTAGCGCTGCAAGGCACGCATGGTTCGGCCTACGTAATGGTTCGAGAGATCGTCGGGCCATGCCCGACTGCCAGGCCGCAATTATGGGACCCCCGCGCCGATTCGGCACGGGGTCGGACCACAAAAAAACGAGGCGAGGAGATCAGGCGTCCCGATTCTCGTCGACGAAGTCCTGCACCCCTTCGGGGAGGAGGAGGTTGTCCGCGATCTCCGCGATCTCCTCGGCCTCTTCCCACGCGCGCTCCAGCATCCACAACTCACCCTCGAGCGCCCGCCGCTCCTGCTCTTCGTGGAGCGCCATCTCCAGGGCGAGCTTCGTGGGTGCCGGCATCTTGTTGATGTAGCCGGGGACCCCCTTCTTGTCCCGGAAGCGATCCCCCACCGCGACGTCCGACAGAAAGTTCTCGGGGTGCCCGTGCTCGACGATCTCCGAGACGGCGTCTTCGACGGTGCGGAGCTTCCCTCCCGCGCGGTTCATCTTCGGCACGATGAGGCTGACATGGCGCTCCGCCTCCTCTCCGCGGAACCACTCCTTCTTCTTTCCCTTACGAACTTCGAGCGCGTAGCCACCGCCCTGCGCGTCACGGCGGATCCGAGTACCGAGCAGATCGGGCTGTTTGAGCTTGAGCACGCGCCCATCGTCGGTACGGAGCTTCACCAGCGTCCGACCGTTCGTCCACAGGTTCACGAAGTTGCCCGACTGGGCGAGGATAGCGCCCGAGATGGCCCCCGTGACTGCGCCCCCGATGACGACCCCGCCAAGTACGACCGCGCCACCGACCCCGTACAGGAGGGCGCGCTTGCGCCGGCGCCCGAACTGATCACCGTACCGCCAGGCCGCGAACTCACCGCGCAGGGGCTCGCCGATCCGTACCAGCTCCAGCCCCTCCGGGTGACGCGCCAGCCCGATGTTCTCGGTCGAGACACGGACACGCGTGCCGCGGAACAGACGCTCGCACGTTTCGACCGCCTCCCACCGCTCCTCGAGGGGAGAGAGATTCCACCGCTCACACTTCCGGCACACCACCCAGAGGCGCCCGCGGTCGGCGTCGAAGGCGAGCCTTCGACCGACCGGGAAGTGCTCGACGACCTCGTTGGTGCCGAGCGAGCCGTTGCAGAACATGCACGTCGAGTACACGGTCGACTCCCTGGGAGGTGGTTTCCGATGTACCGTGAATACGTCAGCTGCCTCGACAACCTTCAACGGAGGCCTCGTGTTCCGAACGCTCCCGCCGCTTCGCCGTACCGCCACCGCCGCCGCCCTGCTCGCTCTCCCCGCCCTGTCCGGGTGCGCCGCCCTCGGGCAGATCGCCGCTCTCCAGAACGTCGACTTCCGACTGGACCGTGTGACCGGAGTCGAGTTGGCCGGTGTGGACGTCACCCGGGTGCGTTCGTACAGTGACCTCTCGGTGACCGACGGCCTCCTCCTGGCGAACGCCGTGCGTCAGGGCCGGCTTCCCGCGAGCGTCGAGGTCGGTGTCCTGGCGTTCAACCCGTCACCGGCCACCGACGCTCGGATCATCGAGATGTCGTGGACGCTCTGGCTCGACGACACCGAGACGGTGAGTGGTATCATCACCGACGAGATCGTGCTTCCCCGGGAAGAGGAGACCGCCTTCCCCGTCGTGGCTCAGCTGGACCTGATGGAGTTCTTCGACGGCGGGGTCCGGGAGCTCTACGACCTCGCGACGTCCCTGGCCGGGGTCGGCGAGAACGCCACCGAAGTCAGCCTGACCGCTCTGCCCGTCATCCAGACTGCGCTCGGCCCGATCCGCTACGACCGTCCGATCCGTATCGTGGGCACCTCGGTGGGAGACGCCCCGGACCGCTAGGATCGTGGGGTGATGGGCCCCCACCAGGTCACGGCGTCAGGAGGACGGCGTCACGAGAGGTCACGGCGTCACGAAGAGGTGTGTCCAGTGGGTGCCGACCAGGCCCACGCCGTGCTGGGTCAGCGAACAGTTCTCGATGTTCCGTCGATGCCCGGAGCTGTTCAGCCACGCCTGGAGCACGGCCTCCGCGGTCGGATAACCGAAGGCGATGTTCTCCGCCGCCCGCGAGTAGCCGATCTCCGCATCCTGCAAGCGCTGGAAGGGGCTCTTCCCGTCCGGATTGTCATGGGCGAAGAAGTCCCGGTCGATCATGTCCTGCGAATGAGCCCGTGCTACATCGGCCACCGAGCCGTTCCACTCGAGCGGCTGACAGCCGACCTCGACCCGGTGCTCGTTCATCAGCTGAACGAAGGCCGCCACGTCCGGGTTGTCGTCGAGTCCGACGATCGAGGCGTCACAAGCGGACGCGACCGCGAGCGAGAGCACCAGAACCAGCGACCGGGTGAGCCGCGACGTCGAGCCGTGCCGGTCACGATCGACGGTGGACGAGATGGCGGTGTTGAGCATGATCCCCCCAGTGGTTTCCACCACTTCGGTGGAAGGTCCGTGCCACTTCGGTCGACGCCAGATCGGGTTCAGGAAGGCCCGTGGATCGGACCAGACCGCGGCCAGGGCGGGAAAAGTCTGCGGCCGCTCGATACGATCTACTCGTCCAGACCCACCATCTTCAAGAGCTTCAACGCGTTCCGACTCGTCGCGAGACCGGGTCTGAGCACGTAGTCGAAGGTCAGCACCGACCCGCCATCCGGGTCGACGGTCTCCCGGAAATGGACCTTCGTGGAGGCCGGGTCGAGGGCCGAGTCACCGTGCAGCGCCAGATCGTGCGTCGTGACCGCCCCGATGGCGTTGCACTCGAGGAGGTGCGCCACGATCCGCTGAGCCGCGATGCGCCGCTCTTCGGAGTTCGTCCCCTGCAACACCTCGTCCACGAGGTACAGCAACGGTGTCTCGGACCCGTCGGAGGCCGCATCCACCAGCGCCTTGAGGCGGAGGAGTTCGGCCATGAAGTGCGAGACGCCGGCGGTGAGCGAATCCCGGATCCGCATCGAGGTGAAGGTCCGAAGGGACGAGAGTTCCGCGCGACTCGCGCACACCACGGATCCGGTCTGACCCAGGACGGCCGCGAGCCCGATGGAGCGCAGGAGGGTGCTCTTTCCGGACATGTTCGAGCCAGTTACCAGGAGGAATCGACCGGGAGGATCGAGCTCCAGGTCGGACACCCTGCGCTCCTCACGGGTGAGGAGCGGATGGCCCAGACCCTCACAACGGAAGGTGGCCGCACCGTCCGAGAAGTCGGGAAACGCCCACCCGGGCTCGTCGGCGGCCAGCGTGGCCAGGGCATTCAGTGCCTCGAACCGCCCGAGCGCGTCGAACCACTCCCGCACATGCGAGCCCGCACGCTGTCGCCACCGATCGAGTCCGAGCGCCACGTGCACGTCCCAGAAGACGAGGGGGGAGAGGACGTGGTAGAACATGGACGCCCGGCTCTCGGCCGCGTCCAACCAACGCTCGAGGGAACGGATTTCGTCCGACGCCGGCGACCCGGTATCGCCTCGGAACCGACCGCGAAGTGCCTGGACTTCCGTCTCGTCGATCTCGGTGCCCTCCCACAGCCTGAAGAGCGCGTGGTAGCCGCGCAGTCCGGAGCTGTACCGACTCCCGGCAGAAAGGAAGGGGGTCAGCGACCACGACCAGCGCCAGGTCAGCCCGAACTGAAGCAGCCAGAGCCCCCCCCAACTCCACCACGGCACGGGAAGCGAAATCGACCACGCCGCGAAGAGCGGCAACGAGACCGCGGGGAGGACGCGGGCCGCCAGGGGCGCCCAACCCGGAAGCCCACCCTCGTCGTTTCCGCCGAAGACGGGCGGCCGATCGACCCATTCGAGGAAGCCCTTCCACTCGGACTCCGCCATCGGCTTCAGTAGGAGCGCTTCCGCGGTCCTCTCTTCCCGCTCCGGAGCGTGTCCGGCCAGCGCTCGGACGGCCCCCTGCCGACGACGCACCTCCTCCGCGGGTGCGGAGTTCAGGAGCCACTCCGCGAGGGTCGCACTTCCGACCGTCGTGGGCGTAGGCCCGAGCAGGGCGCGCACGGAGGCGGGCCCGAGGACGTCCAGGTCGACGGCGTACGGGTGGGCGTCGTCCGCCCCCGCGAGCGGATCGAGAAGCGGATCGACGAATCCGTACTCCTCGTACGCGTCGAGAAGGGCGCCGAAGTCACGGACCCGTCGGTGGGTGCCCGCAACAGCCAGAAGGAGCGAGGCCCGGGCACGCCGGAGTTCCGCACGGGCCCGACGGTGTCGCACGACCAGGACGACGAAGACCACCGCTGCGATGGCCGCCATACCCAGCGCGACCCACGAAGGAAGGGGGAGCTCGCGATGAAGGAGGCCCACGACGGCGCCCCCGACGAACACGGCGAGGCGGGTCACCTCGATCGAACGTGCACGCGTCTCCAACTCGGACACCTCGGCCGACCACCGAGCTTCCATCTCCCGGTAGCGATCCCCCGGGTGGCTCTCCGCCGACGGATCTACCACACTACGGTCCTTGTCATCCACACATCACCTGGCTGTTCGATGGTCTTCCCACGTCTGGTCTCCACCGGTCTCGTCGTTCTCGTCGCGGGGTGCGCCCCGACTGCGCCCCCCGAGCGGCCCGCCGACGTCCCTCGCCTCCACCACGTCGGGCTGAACACCGCGGACGCCGAAGCCGCGATCGAATGGTACCGCTCGGT
>JAUIKL010000090.1 GCA_030430625.1 Gemmatimonadota bacterium | reverse complement strand
TCCGTGACGCGGCGCGAGTCGACCTCGATCGTCGCCAGTTGGCCGGTCGCGTGCCACTCGAGGAGCTCCTCGTCGTACGGCGTCGCCATGAGGCTGGCGTACGTCCGGAGCATGTTCTCACCCTCTTCCGTCTGCTTGACCTGCGGGCCCGTCGGAATCGTCGGGGGCAGGGGGCGTGCGCTGCGGCCGTCGGGGACGAGAACGGTGGCGATCTCCTCGCCGTCGGCGGTCCACTCGAAGCCGGTGACCATCGTGGCCAGGACCGGGGTCCGGGTCACCTGGCGGGCGTCTCCGTCGGTGGGGTCGGCGACCCAGATGTGCGTCTCGTCGGCCGTATGAACGTAGAAGGCCAGCTGCGATCCGTCCGGCGACCACGACGTGTTGGACACGCGGACACCGTTCGGCAGGTCGACATCGGTCGTCGATCCGTCCTCGGCGGAGATGAAGCGCAGGCCGATGTTCGTCCGGATCGTCAGGTTCCGGTGTCGGTTGGCGGCGTAGTCGATGAAGACGCCACCGAGTTCGTCGAAGGGCTTCGAGAATCGGTCGAGCGTGACGGGACCGTCGCCGATCTCGTGTACGAACCACCGCTTGTCCGGACTGACTTCGTCCAGACTGACGTTGTTCCAGCGAGGCGCCAGCACCATGTCGGCGATCTCGCTGGACGGCGCGACGTACGACTTGTCGGCCAGGACGTCCTGCGGTTACGGCGCGGACTGCGCCAGGAGGGGTGATATCGCGAGTCCGAGAGCGAAGGCGCTCATCCCGGTCGCTCGGAGTGTCCGGATCATCTCTCTTCTCCGGTTGGGTAACTACTGAGGAAGGCGAACAAAGTGGCGGTCGGGATCGGATCCCGACAGACGCCGGCGACTGACTTCACGACACACTTCGCCACCGTCCCGTTGGGTCAGATCGGTGCACCCGTTACTTTCGGGTTCTCTCTCACCCGGGACACGTAGATCATGAAGACCTCTCGCTACCTCGCCGCAGTCGCGGCCTTCTCACTCTCCGTGTCCGCATGCGGGGACTCTGCCGGTTCGGGCGACTTCGCTTCGGCTGCGCTCGATTCGGACGATCAGAAGGCCTCGTACGGCATCGGTCTGAACGTGGGCCGTCAGATCGCGGACACGAGAGACCGCCTCGATCGCGCTGCCTTCATGCGCGGTGTGACCGACGCGCTCGAAGACAACGATCTGGCGGTGACCGAGGACGAGTTGCAGCGGGTGCTGACCGCCTTCAGCCAGCAGATCCAGGCCGCGGCCGCCCAGGAGCGCGCCCGTCTCGGCCAGGAGAATGCAGAGGCCGGCGCCGCCTACCAGGCCGAGAATGGTCAGCGCGAGGGTGTCACGACGACGGACAGCGGGTTGCAGTACGAGGTCCTCCGAGAGGGTGACGGGGCGTCCCCGACGGCCGAGAGCACCGTCCGCCTCCACTACCGCGGTTCGCTGATCGACGGGACGGAGTTCGACAGCAGCTACGACGGTGAGCCCGCCGAGTTCAACGCGGGACGTCTGATCCCGGGCTTCACCGAGGCGCTTCTTCTGATGAGCGAGGGAAGCCACTTCCGTATCGTCATCCCGTCGGAGATCGGGTACGGTCCGGGCGGTTCGGGGACCATTCCGCCGAACGCCACCCTGATCTTCGAGATCGAGCTGATCGAGATCCTGTAGTCTCCCAGCGTGTCCTTCCTCAAGCGGTTCTTCGGGAAGTCGGGGGACGCTGAGCCCGACATCGACGCGCAGCTCGCGGCCCTCGAGGCTCAGGCCGCTGATGCGCGGCCGGGGTACGTGGGGTCCGCCTTCAACAAGGCGGGCGATCTCGCGCTGAAGGGCGGGCGCAGGGAGAAGGCCGTCGGCTACTACGGGCAGGCGATCGACGCCTTCCTCGAGGATGCACAAAGGGAGCAGGCGCGCAGCGTTGCGAACAAGATCATCCGGGTTCGGCCGAGCGCGGTGCGGACCCTGTGTACCCTGACCTGGCTTGACCTCTCCGCAAGACATCCGGCCATGGCGCTCCTCCACCTGCGGGATTACGTGGAGGCCGCGAAGGACGCCGCCGAACAGCAGCGGGCGGCCACGCAGATCTACCTGATGGCGCGAACCTCACCGGACTCGGAGTTCCTCGGAGCCGTCGCCGATGGACTCGACCTGCTCGACTTCCCGAAGCGGGCGGCCGAGGTCCGATCGTGGGTGACGGCGGGCGCACCCGATGCGATCTCCGACGACGACGAGCGGAGTCAGGCGTGCCTCGAAGCCGCTGTCCACTCCAACGACAGTGACATCGAACTGATCGCGGACGACCCGGATGACGGCCCGGATATCGACGACAGCGCGGCTCCGGTCGATGTCGCCGACGGTGAGGCGGAGGTGGGGGACGACACGGTCGACGACGTCGAAGACGAGTCGGTCGAAGCTACAGACGACTCGGCCTCGGATGGCGACGCGGCGGAGTCCGAGGACGACGCCGCCCTCGACGACGACTCCGCGGAGGTCGACGACGACGCCGCACCCGACGATCACTCCACCGATGACGTCGAGGCCCAGGACGACGTTCCCGAGCCTCCCGCTGACGCGACCGACGCCGCCGGCTCATCGAAGAAGGGGCGCTCCGGCAAGTCGCGGAAAAAGCGGAAGAAAAAGAAGAAGCGGTAGCGGGACCGTCCGACCTCGGGGAGTCGTCCGACCTCCCGAGAAACGAATTCGGCGTTGATCACGTCCAAGTAGATGGAAGGGACGATCGCGCGCCTCGGTGGCGTGCGGGGACGCCAATGACGTGGGGAGGACTGAGAACGCCATGAGCTTTTTGATTCATATCGCCGTCAACGCCATGCTGCTCTTTCTGGTCGGGCAGCTCGTTCGCGGCATCGAAGTGCGGGATGGGAAGGCGGCCATCTTCGGCGCGTTGGCGCTCGGCGTGGCCAACGCCTCCATCCGGAAGATCCTCGTCTTCCTGACGCTCCCGATCACGATGATCACCCTCGGGTTGTTCCTGATCGTGATCAACGCGCTGATGCTGATGCTGGCCGCGGCGTTCGTCGACGGTTTCGACATCGACGACTTCTCGTCGGCGCTCGTCGGCAGCGTGGCGTTCGCGGTGATGAATTTCCTGGCCGGGATGTTCCTCTCCGGCCTCTTCTAGGCAGCCCGCGGCGACGGCCCGTCTCGGGCCGTCGCCCTCGGGGCGGACATCACCCGCCCTCGGCTTCGAGGCGCAGGCGACGGTACACGTTGCGGGCCTCTTCGAACTGGGCGAACACGTGGGCCCGTTCGGCGTCCGATCGCCACCCCGGCCACTGGCGCGCCATGTCTTCTAGCTTGTCGATCCAGTCGAGTGCGTACTGCGCCGATTCGGCGGATCGGACGGGCGCTCCGTCGACTTCGATCCAGACGGGGTTCGTGGCGGCCTGAACCCACCCGATGTCCATCGGGAAGCTCTCTCCGGGCGCTCCGACGACGCGGACGTGGTACCATCCCGACGACGTCGGGCGGAGGGATCGTTCGAAGGAGACGCGTGTGCGGTCACCCGTGAAGGGGATCGATGTCACGACCTCCCCGTTGAAGACGATCTCGGCGCGCTCCAGCGGCGTGATCGAGTGCACCTCGAGTGAGGCGACGACTTCCTCTCCTTCGCTCAGGGTGACCTCCTCCCCCGGACCGCGGCCCTCGATCTCGAACTCGACGAGGGGACCGTTCGTGAAGAAGGCCCGCCCCTCCTTCATCCCGTCGAGCCAGTTCTCCATGGTGAACGGCTCGCCGTCGAGGTGCACGTAGGTGCGGACCGAGCCGACGAGAGAACTGGTGTGCAGGTCGGAGATCGAGTCCTCCCCGCCCACGAGTGCGGTTCGGATTCCGTTGTTCCACACCGCGTAGAGAGGTGGCCACCCCGTTTGGGACGTCGACCACTCGAGGGCGTCGGTGGCCGCCAGCGCCGCGTCGACGATGAACCCCTTCGCGCCACCGAGATCACCGTCGAGAGGGTCTCCGGTGAAGAACGAGTGCACGTAGCCGGTCCAGGCTCCCTGAGCCTTCGCCTTCCTGAGCATGTCCGTGTTGGACGGATACAGGGATTCGATCCCGGTGCCCTCGTACCCGGTCGCGTAGGGCGAGATCAGGTGGTCGGTCATGCCGAACATGAACACGTGCCCATAGAACGGAGGGCGGTACTCCTGGCCGACCACCACGAGGGTCTCGTCGGTCGAGGCGGGGTGGGGGCCTCCTCCCGGGCGAAAGAGCCCGTGGTCGAGGATCCGATTGTCCTTGTTCGCGATCTGTTCGAGAACGATGTCCTGATCTTCGGCCCGGGACATCATCACGAGGTTCTCGAGCGAGTTCTTCAGATTGCCGCCGTAGTTGGCGTGCACGTGGGTCGACCCGTTGAACCAACCCCGGGCCTCCATGTCGACGAATGGCTCGAGCCGGACCGTGATCTCCGTGACCGCACCGGCCTCGACCTCGACCGTGCGATCGACGGGGGTGTGCTCGAAGCCCTTCACCACGACCAGACTGGCCTCTCCGGCCGGTACCTCGACTTCGAAGGTGCCTTCGTGGTGGAACGCCCCGCGCCGGATCCGCTGCGGCATACGCGCGTACGCGTCGGCCGGCGCGTACGACTTGCCGTCGGAGGCGGTGACGTGGACACGGCTTCCGGTCGGCCGACCGTCCGGCCCCACGGTGGTGACGCGGATGCGACCGGTCGGCTCGAGCCAGCGTCGACCCGTCACGTCCACGTCGACCACGCGGCCCCCGTACGTCTCGAGCAGCTTGAGCGCCGGAAGGCCATCTCGGTTGTCGATATAGGCGATCCACTCTCCGTCCGGTGACCAGCGCGGGTGGAACGCGTCGTGTTCGAAAAGGGTCAGCTTGTACGGCTCTCCACCGTCGGTCGGTTGGACGTACAGGTTGTTGTACTCATCGGCGGCACCGCGCGTCGACGAGAAAACGAAGCGACGGCCGTCCAGGGAGACGTCCGGTTGTGTGCGGTAGAGGGTCTGCTCCGCGAGGACCTCCACACGGTCTTCGAAGCCCCCGGCGCGCGCGGGCACGCGGAAGACGTTCCCACTCCCGAGAGCCACGTCCCGGTTGGACACCAGGAGCAACTCTTCGCCGCTCGGGAGCCACGCCGGACTGATGTGGATGTCCTCGGACCCGAAGTACAGGCGGTCGCGTCCGAACGAGTGGTCGGATGTGACGGCCACGGCCTCTCCCGACCAGTTGCCGTCCGCGAAGGGCCTGACATAGACGTTGAAGTACCCGCTCGGTTCGGTGGACACGTAGGCGATCCGCGTCCCGTCGGGCGAGAAGGTCGGGTCGGCGTACACCTCTTCGTCTCGCGTGAGAGGCCGGGTCCGCCCGGTCTGCAGGTCGAGGACCTCCAGACCGATCGAGCGCCCGTGGTCGTCGGCCGTGTACACGAGCCACCGTCCGTCCGACGAGAAGTCCGGGGACGAGTAATACTTCGGTCCGTTGACCAACTCGACGGCCAGCCCGGTGTCGACGTCGATCGTCCAGATCGAGCCGTGCATCGACACCGCGACCCGCTCCCCGTCCGGTGACCAGCTCGGGGCCCAGGGGGTCGAGTTGTGCGCGGGCGGGAGGTAGAAGTTGTGCATGTAGTTCCCGCCCATGCGTGCGGCGGGGTAGCGGCCGAATTCGTCCTGGGCCGCGACCGACAACGGCCCCGCGAGGACCGCTGCGACCAACGAGGGAACTGCGAGTACACGCAGGCGAGACACGACGTCCTCCATCCGTATTCGAGCCAGGAAAGCTAGAGCGGCCGTCGACACCCCGAAACAAGAACCCTGACTCGCACTCGGGCGGGGACTATCTTGATGAGCGTCGAGGTTCCTGTTCGCCGTGAGTCCCGTCATGCAGGTCATTTCGCGCAACCGATTCCTGGTGTTGGCCGTAGTCGCCGCGGCGTCGGGATGCGCCTCCGCCACGGATCGCCTCAACGAAGGCGTCGCCCTCCAATCGCAGGGTCGCTACGTCCAGGCCGTATATCGCTATGCGGAAGCGCTCGAGAAGGATCCATCCCTGACCGAGGCCGCCGACCGCATGCTGGCGGCCGGTGATTCCGCGCATATCATGCTCATGGACGAGGCGGACGACCTCGAGATGCGCGGCGATCCCGTGAGCGCCGCAGGTCGGTATTCGACCCTGGACCAGGTCCAGTCGCGGATTCGGCAGGTGGGTCGACGGCTCGATCCGCCCCCGAACTACTCGCTGATTCGCCGCGCGATCTTCGACCGTGCCATCGAGTTCCAGATGGAGTTGGGTCAGGAGTCGATGGAAGCCGGGCGCTGGGACGAGGCACGCGCCTACTTCGCCGATGCGCGCAACGGTGAGTTTCTCCCCTCGCGTGATCAGGTCGAGCGGTCGTACGACCAGGAAACGGAGACGCTCCTGGTCTGGGCACGGACCGAGATGGACGATCACCGTCCGAGGGCGGCGTTCGAGGTGGCTCAGATGGCGCTCGAGGTCCGCCCCTCACCGGATCGTCAGACCGTCCTCAACGTGCGCGACCTCCAGGACGACGCGCTCGAGCTCGGTACGATCGTCGTGGCCGTGACCCCGGTCGTGGCCGAACCGGCGGTGCGGGACTGGCTCGGTGGTGAGTTCGAGGTCCAGTTGGACTCGGACCTCAACCTCGACCACTGGGTGAATCCCCCCGTCTTCGTCGAGATGGCCGACCACCTGATTCTCCGAAACGAGTTGCGGGGTCTCCTGCGCGGGCAGGCGCTAGCCTCGCCGACGCTCGTCGGTCGGGCACTCGACCTGATCGGGGCCGACCTCGGGGTGATGATTCGGCTCACCGAAGTCGACGTCGTCGAACGAAACGTCGATCGTCGCGAGTACGAAGCGGTCGTGCCGCGGAACGTCCGACAGGGCGCACGCCGCACGACGGTGATGGATACCGTTCCGTACTACACGCTCGAGGGCGACCTCACGTACGACCTCGAGGCCGAGATTCTGCTGGTCGACCCGAGTGGGCGCGAAGTCCAGCGCTTCTCGGCCTCCGCCCGCGAAGAAGGACCCTTCACACGGGGGGAGTTCGACGGGGACCCGGCGCAGCTGGAGCTCGGTGGCCGGGCGCACTTCTTCGACCCGACGGTGATCTCGGATCAGATGGCCCTCATCGAGGGCGCTCTTCTGGAGGAGCTGGCCGTGGCGATCGCTGCCGGCACCTACGACCAGGTGCTGGCCGGCATCCGCTAGATGGAAGAAGGTCCACCCGGCGTGGCACTGCCGACGACCTGGTGGGCTTCACGAGGAGCGGCTTCCGTGGTGGCCGTCGTCGCGATCGTCGCGGCGACGGCCGTTGCGTTCGTCGTCGACCTCTCTCCGCGTGTCGAAGGCGAGTTTTTCTTTGCCGAGGACGATCCGCAGATGGCCGCGGCCAGGATCGTGGCGGAGGACTTTCCGGCCGGTTCACAGATCATCCTCCGCGTGGCCGACGAGGTGGGGGATTCCGTAGCCTACATGGATCGCGTGGGTGCCCTGACCCGCGACCTCCTCGCGGTTCCGGGGATTCAGGGTGGCTTCAGCGTCGCCACGGAAGACGCCCATCGGAGCCCCCTGTTCCGACGTGTCCTCCTGACCCCGGACCCGAACGCGACCAACGTCGTGTTGCTCGCCGACGGGACGGAGCCGGGGCGCCTCGTGCCGCGGGTCGAATCCGTCGTCGACCGGCACGTGGACGCGGACCTTTCGATCGCGCTCTCGGGTGTTCCCGTGATCGTCGAGTTGATCCGGCGATCACTCTTCCGGGATCTGGTGGTTTTCTCGACGGCGGCCGCGCTCGTCTTCGCCCTCCTGATCGGGGTCGTCTATCGGGACCCGGCCATCGTGGTCGGCACCCTCACGACGTGTGTCCTGTCGGTGTCGGCCACACTCCTGACCGTGCACGGGCTCGGAATCGGGATCGGACTCCTGACCGCGAACCTCGTCACCATCGTCTTCGTTCTGACGCTGTCACACGTGGTGTTCATGACGGGAAACTGGCGCGCCCGGTCGGCGGCATTCGTCGCCCACCCGGCCGACGACGTTCGGCGTGCCACAGGAGTCGGTGCCGCGGTAAGGGACACGTGGGAGGGGTCGTTCTGGAGCATGGCGACGACGCTGCTCGGCTTCGCGAGTCTCCTGGTCGCGTCGGCACGGCCTCTGAGAGAGCTCGGGATGGCCGGTATCGTCGGCACGGTGGCGGCGCTGGGGGCGGCCTACGTTGCGTACCCGGCCTTCCTCGGAGCGTGGGCGCGTCCCCGGCCTCCCGTGGCCCGGCCCGTCGGGCGCACCAGCCCGCTCCAGAGGCTGGCCCTTCCCGCGGCCGCCGTCGGGGTGATCGTCGCGGCGGTCGGTGTGCCTCGACTGGAGACGGACCCGGGGTTGTTGAGCTACTTCGAGGCGGGGTCTCCCCTCGAGCGAGGTCTACGCCTGGTGGACGAGGATGGAGGGAGCAGCACGCTCGACATCGTCGTTTCGGATCCCATGGGCCGCCCGGTGGGTGACCCCGTGGTCTATGCGCGGCTGGAGGCGCTGCAGACCACTCTGGAGTCGGATCCGTCCGTCGGAGTCGTCCTCTCCCCGACGGTGTTGATCGACCACGCCCGCACGATTCCCCTGGCGGGGCTCCTTCCGGTCCCGATGCTCCTCGATCTGGCCGCGAGCGACCGACTGGACAGCGTCGCCCTCGGTTACGTGACGAGGGATCGAAGTCGGGCGCGCTTCTCGTTGCGGATGCGGGAGTCGGTCGGCGAGCCCCGTAGCGAGGTCATGGCGCGGCTTCGCGCGTCGGTGGCGGAAGCGGGACTCGAGGCCGATGTGGTGGCGGGGCTCTACGACCTGCAGGCCCAACTCGGCCAGTTGATCGCCTCCTCGCTGCGCATCGGGATCGGGGGCCTCCTCGTGCTCTTCCTGCTGGTGGCCGCCGTCGTCTCACGCTCGGCCGGGTTGGCCCTGCTCATGTGGCTCTGCCTCGGCACGATCCCCGTGGTGATCCTGGGCGCTTTCGGTCTCGCCGGTGTCGCCATGGACATCATCACCTCCCCGGCCTCGAACATCGCCCTGGCCATCGGCGCCGACTCGATGATCCACCTCGTCGTCCGCATGAGGCGGCTCCGCGCGGCCGGGGCGGAGGCACCGTGGCGCGAAGCGGTAGCGCAGATCGGTGGTCCGGTGGTCGGCGCCTCCGCCATCATCGTGGCCGGCTTCGGCATCTTCGCGCTCTCCGCCTTTCCGCCGACTCAGCGCTTCGGCTTCGCCGTGATCGTCGGGACGATCGCCGCCGCCAGCATGGCGCTCCTGGTTCTTCCCCGTCTGGCTTGCCTTCGCACACCCGAACCGGAGAGGTTGTCGGCCGCGTCCTGACCCCGAGCCCCCGAGGCCAGACTCCATGGCGGAAGCCGCGTCCACCCCCACCTCCTCCACGTCGGGCACCGGCCTCGTCCGGCGGCTCGGTCTTCTCGGCCTCGCGGCCACCGGCATCTGCTCGATGCTCGGGGCCGCGATCAACATCATCCCCTTCATGATCCAGCGGAGCGTGCCGGGGATCGGTCCGTGGGTCCTGCACGCGTATGTGTTCGCGGCGGTGCCGGCACTCCTGGCGGCGTTGGCCTACGCCACCCTCTCGTCGGCCATGCCTCGGGCGGGGGGCAGCTACGTCTTCGCGAGCAGGGGCCTGTCACCGTACCTCGGTTTCGTGGCCTCCTTCTCCCAGTGGTTCGGACTCTCGGTGGCCATCGGCGTCGTCTCGTACGTGATGATCCCCTTCATCCGTGACGTGGTGCTGGCGCTCGGGTGGGACGGCGTGGGGGCGGCGCTCGACACCGGTCCGATCCGGGTCGGGCTGGCACTCGCCTTCCTCTGGGGGTCGGTGGCGCTGAACATTCGGGGCGTCGATCAGGTCGAACGCATCCTGGTGCCGCTGATGTTCGTGATGTTCGGGCTCGGTGCGGTCGTGATCGTGGCCGGCTTCGCCACCGACCAGGCGGATTTCGCTCTGGCCCTGATGGAGCGGGAAGGGGTGGCGGTCCCGGAGACGGAGGCCCCGTTCTCGTGGGCCAACCTGCTGGCGGCGGCCGCGGTCCTCTTCTCGTCGTTCATCGGCTTCGACTCGATCGCACAGGCG
>JAUIKL010000089.1 GCA_030430625.1 Gemmatimonadota bacterium | reverse complement strand
CGGTGTCGTGGCCGGGTGCCCGGCGATCGACACGATGAAGGAGGTCGGACCCGACGGGAGGGTCGCGGGGTCGCTCGACCGATCGCGGACCTGGCATGCCCACACTCCCCAGGTCTTCCCCGCCGGCGAGCTCCGAGCCGCCTACTCGGCCGGGGGTGAAGCCACGGACGACGCGGCCCTGGTGGAGGCGGCCGGCGGTGTCGTCGAGATGGTCGACGACGGCGGTTGGAACCTCAAGGTCACCCGTCCGACGGACGCGATCGTGGCCGAGGCCCTGCTTAGGGCTGGATGGGACGGCGGGGCCCGGTCCGAATGACGGTGCCGGTGACGGTAGACCTGCGTGCGGACCCGGAACGGCCGCTCGACGACGTCGTCGAGCACATCCGCGCGGGTGGGCTCGTGGCGTACCCGACCGAGACCGTGTACGGGATCGGAGGGGCCGCGACGGAGCAGGGTGTGGCCGCGCTCAGGGCGGCGAAGGGCAGAGAGGCGGACAAACCCGTTCTGGTGCTCGTAGCTTCGGGGGACGAGGTCGACGACCTGGCCTGGACCGAGGAGGCGCGCACTCTATCCAGGATTTTCTGGCCGGGCAGCGTCACCCTGGTCCTCCGTGATCCGGGTTCGCGATTCCCCGCAGGCGTCCGGTCCCCCGGTGGGACGGTCGGCGTGCGGGTGACGCCGCATCCGATCGCGCATCGGCTCGTGACCGACCTGGCTGAACCGCTCACCTCGACCAGCCTCAACGTGCCGGGTTCGGAACCGGCCCGGAGTGCCGGCGAGGCGCGGGAGGCACTCGATGCCCTCGGCGCCGATGGCGTGTGGCTCCTCGACGGTGGTACCCTGCCACTGTCCCGACCGTCGACGGTCGTCGATTGTACGTCCGAACGCCCACGTGTCCTCCGTGCGGGGGCCGTCCCCGCGGAGCGGCTCCGGTGCGCACTCCCCGAGATCCATGGCTGAACGACCTCCCGAAGCCGAACCCTTCCGACTGCTCTTCGTCTGCACGGGCAACACGTGTCGCTCGCCGCTGGCCGAGGTGATCGCTCGCCAGAAGATCGAGGCGAGGGGGTGGGGGCACGTCGAGGTCGGGTCGGCCGGTGTGGGGGCCTTCGACGGTGCCGGGGCGTCGGGAGGGTCGGTGCGCGCTGCTACCGCCCACGGCCTCGACCTGAGTGGGCATCGATCACGGTTGCTCACGCCCGAGCTGGTGGACGAAGCCGATCTCGTTCTGACGATGTCACTGGGACATCTGATCCGCGTCTTCGAGCTCGGCGGAGGAGAGCACGCCGCGGTCATTACCGACTTCGCGTCGGGGAACGAGGGTGATCGTGGAGGGGCGGGCGGGGTGCCCGACCCCATCGGCGGGTCGGACGACGAGTACGTCGCGACCTATCGGGCGCTCGACACACTGATCGAACGCTCGCTCCAACGACTCGAGGCCGTTCTGAGCCCATGACACCGACCGCGCAGACTCGCGTCATCACGCTCCTCGGTGACCCGATCGGTCACTCCGCATCTCCCGAGATTCAAAACGCCGCCTTCGAGGACGCGGGCGTCGACGGAGTGTACGTAGCCGTGCGCTGCGGGCCCGACGACCTCCAGGGCTTCATGCGGGGTCTCGCGCGCGCCGGGGGCGGGGGCAACGTCACGCTCCCCCACAAGGAGAAGGCCGCGTCTCTCCTGGATGTTCGCTCCGAGGCCGTCAGGAGGACCGGGGCGTGCAACACCTTCTGGTCCGACGACGACGGACGTCTTCACGGGGACAACACCGACGTCGAGGGCTTTCGGCGGGCGCTGCGACACTTCCTCGGCGAAGGCGGTCGCGACGCCCGGGTTCTTCTACTCGGCGGAGGGGGTGCCGCCCGCGCGGCCCTCTGCGGTCTGCTGGAGGAGGAGGTGGACGAAGTCCTCCTGTACAACCGGACGCAGGATCGCGCCCGCGCCGTCGCGCGCCGGATCGGTGGTGAGCGCACTCGGCTCGTCTCCGTATTCAGGGACCTGGAGAACGAGGACTTCGACCTGGTCGTGAACGCCACGAGCCTCGGCCTGCGGGAGGACGACCCCTCGCCCATCGATATCGGCGAGATGTTGCACCGCGTGGGCGCAGCGATGGATCTGGTCTACGGCCGCCACACGACCGCCTTCGTGCGGTCCGCCGAGCTGGCGGGTGTGCGGGCCTGCGACGGGTTGGAGATGCTGGTGCAGCAGGGCGCCGTCTCGTTCGAGCGGTGGTGGGGTGTCGATGCTCCGGTCGACGTGATGCGACGGGCGGTGCAGAGGCTCCAGCCCGCTTGATCGATCGGGGGCACTTCGAGGACCTCCTCGACTTCGTCCTTCCGCGTGGCTGTGTGGTGTGCCGCGGGTGGATGCCGGGACGTGTCGGACACTTCGTCTGCTCCGTGTGCCGGAGTCGGTACCGTGCGGCGCCGTGGCCTCGGTGCGAACGGTGCCACCACCCGGCGGGAACGGGGCGTTCCGAGCGCTCCGGTTGCCTCGAGTGTTCACCCTGGCCCGACACCCTCCAGTACGCTCGCTACGGCTACGCCCTCCAGGGACCAGCCGGGCGTGTCGTGCACGCGCTGAAGTACGACGGGTGGGACGGCCTGGCCTCGGAAATGGGCTCGGTGATCGCCGCGGCCGTATCGGATCTCGATCCGCCCGACGTCGTGACGTGGATCCCGACGACCGACCGGCGCAGACGGGAGCGCGGATACGACCAGGCCGAGCTCCTGGCGCGTTCGACCGCCACCATCCTGGGACGACCGTGTCGACGCCTCCTTCGTCGGCGCGAGGCCGCGGCCTCTCAGGTGCGCCTGGATCCTCTCGAGAGGCGCCAGAACGTGCGCGACGCGTTTTCACCCTCGGGTACCGTCCGGCTCGATGCAGCGCGTGTTCTCGTGGTCGACGACGTGCTGACCACCGGGGCCACGGGAGGTGCCGCGGCGTCGGAGCTGGCGGCCGCCGGAGCGGGGGGTGTGACCCTCGGCACCTTCGCCCGCGCACTCCCCCGTCTGGAGGCCCGAAGCGGACAGGCTTCGGTGGCGTGAATGCCGGCGAATTCGATTATGTTGTAGAACTGACTTTCGAACGCCGTCACCCATCCCCTCGGAGAACCCCCCGAATGGCCATTCGCGCCGCCATCAACGGTTTCGGACGCATCGGTCGCAACGTACTTCGGAGCGCCAAGCAGTCCGGTCGTACGGACATCGACTTCGTCGCGGTCAACGACCTCACGGACTCGCACACGCTGGCTCATCTCCTCCGGTACGATTCCGTGCACGGCCGCTATCCCGGCACCGTCGAGGTGTCGGACGACGGCCTCGTGGTCGATGGGGATGAGATCCGTGTGCTGTCGGAGCGGGACCCGGCCAACCTGCCGTGGGGTGAGCTCGGCGTCGACATCGTGGTCGAGTCCACCGGGTTCTTCCGGGATCGGGCGAGTGCCGCGAAGCACATCGAGGCTGGCGCGAAGAAGGTCATCATCTCGGCACCCGGCAAGAACGAGGACGTCACCGTCGTTCTGGGTGTGAACGAGGGGGACTACGACCCGGCCAAGCACGACGTCGTGTCGAACGCGAGCTGCACCACGAACTGCCTGGCGCCGCTCGTGAAGGTCCTCGTCGACTCCTTCGGCTTCCGCCACGGGCTGATGACGACGATCCACGCCTACACGAACGATCAGCGCATCCTGGACACGCCGCACAGCGACCTGCGCCGTGCGCGTGCGGCTGCGGTGTCGATGATCCCGACCACGACCGGGGCCGCCAAGGCCACGGGTCTGGTGCTGCCCGAGGTCGCGGGCCGGATCGACGGTATGGCCATCCGCGTTCCCACGCCGGATGTCTCGATCGTCGACCTCGTCGCCGAAGTCGACAAGGACGTGACGGAGGACGAGGTCAACGCCGCGTTCCGAGCGGCCGCAGAGGGCCCGATGAAGGGCATCCTCGGCGTCTCCGACGTCCCGCTCGTCTCGATCGACTACACGACCGACCCGCACTCGTCGACGGTGGACGCTCTCAGCACGGCCGTGATGGACGGCCGCATGGTGAAGGTTCTCTCCTGGTACGACAACGAGTGGGGCTACTCCTCCCGCGTCGTCGACCTGGTGGCCTTCATGGGGGAACAGCTCTAAGGGGCGTGTAACTCCGTGGGCCGTACGGCGTACGAACGAGTGATGCAGATCGAGCACGACGTATCTCGTTCGGGGTCCGTGTCACGCGAACCCATGCCGGAAGCCCCCCTCCCGGGGGACTTCGGGTCGTGGTATGAGGAGCACCAGAGCGCAGTCTTCCGATACATCCGCTTCCGGGTCGCGACTCGCGAGGCGGCGGAGGACGTGACGTCGACGGTCTTCATGAAGGCATTGCGGTCGTTCGATCGGTACGATCCCGACCGAGCGTCCCCTCGTACCTGGCTGCTGCGGATCGCGCGCAACGCGGTGACCGACTACCTGCGGTCGCTCAAGCGGCGCGGCTCGCTACACGTTTCGCTCGATCGTATCCCGGACCTCGTCGCGGACGTGCCGTCCCACGAGGAGCGGGTGATCAAACAGGAGCGGATCCAGCGGCTTCTGAACGGTAGCCAGACGCTTCGAAAGGCCGACCAGGAGATTCTGAGTCTCCGGTACGGTTCGGGGCTCGACAACGCCGAGATCGCAGAACACCTCAACATCAGCAACAACGCGGTTGCGGTACGACTCCACCGAGCGCTCAAGCGCCTCAAGGCTTCGGTGGAGAAGATGGCAGCCGACGCCATAGAAGATCGATGAACGACTCCACCCAGGACGACGACTTCGAGATGCCCGACGAGCTTCGGGCGCTTCACGAAGAGCTCCTGTCGATCCAGTACGAAGAACGTCCGTCGTTCGGCCCGGAGCTGCGTGCCGAGTTGGCTCGGGCGTGGGCCGATGGTCCGGTCCGAAAGCCGGTGGCCGTCCGGCGGCACGTCACGGCCGCCGCGCTCGCCGCACTGCTGGTCGGGGGCGCTTCGGTACCGTCGGCCCGTGCTTCCCTCATTCGGCTCATCGGCCAGATCGGCCCCGAGCCGGTGGCCCTTCAGTCTCCGCCGATCCAGGTGGTCCGCCCAGCCGTGGCGGCCGCCCCGGAACGTGAGGCCGAGCCGGAGCCGGAGCCGGTTCCGGAAGCGGTACCCGTGGCGATGGTCGATCTACCTGCCGAGGAGTCTCTCTCGCCCGACATCGATCCCGGGCCGGTGCTGATCGCCCCCGAGATGATCGACCGCGAGCGCTCGCGTCGTCTCCTGCAGGCCGCGTACCCACGTCACCTCCAGCGG
The DNA here is from genome assembly GCA_030430625.1 of Gemmatimonadota bacterium. GTDB lineage: Bacteria > Gemmatimonadota > Gemmatimonadetes > Longimicrobiales > Gaopeijiaceae > UBA2589. The sequence goes on along the minus strand of JAUIKL010000089.1, from coordinate 5,139 downwards.
CAGGCCGTCGGTGGGGTCGTCTGGGTCCGACTGTGGGTCGACGATCGCGGGATGGCCGGCCGTCCGTCGGTCCTGCATTCGAGCGGTGTGGAACTCCTCGATCGGGTCGCCGTCCGTGTGGCTCCCGACTTCATGTTCCAGCCTGCGCTCGAGGACGGTAGCCCGGTCGGACGGTGGATCGAGTTCCCGGTCCTCTTCGAACCGGACTCCTCGCTCGTCGAGGACCCGCTGCCCCCGGTGAGCGATCCGCTGTCCCTTCCGGTGGTCCCCCGCGTCGACCAGTGGCAGTTGCGCGACCCCCTCTCGGTCGGGCATCTCCCCCCGGTCAATCAGATCTCGGGACACGAACCGGCGGCGCGGGGGCGCGCCGCGTCCGCGCTCGGAGAAGCGATCGAGGGCGACGAGTCGATCCTCCAGGCGTTCGGGCCAGCGTCCGCGATTCTGGCCGCCGAACCGCCGGTCGGATCGGATCCGGTCGGTTGGCGAGCCGTCGTCGGGGATGCCCTCTCCCGCTCGATCGAGGATGGGCGGCACAACCCGGCGGCCATGCTGGCGCTGGGGCGGATCCGGGCGCGCCAGGGCCTTCGCACCGACGCGCGCAGCTTGTTCGAGGGAGGGCTCCGACTGGCGCTCGACCAGGCCGATGCCGGCGTGGACGTCAGTGACTGGGTGGTCGCCGAACTGCACTACGAGCGCAGCGCGATTCTCAGGGCGAATTGGTTGGCCTCCCGCGATGTGGGCCGGGTGAGGGCGGATGCCTTTCCGACCGGCACGTGTCGACAGGCGAGTTCGACGGGCGGCGCGGCGACCGGGTACGCATCGGCCGACCGCCTCGTCGCGTGGAACTTCCTGTGCCCGACCGAGGCGTCCCGGGTCTTCGATCGCGGGTTCGAGGCGTCCAGCCGCGGCGCGGAACAGGAGTTGGCCCTGATGATGGGGTCCTTGCGGGCTGCGGCCGAGGCGTTCCCGGCTCACGTCGGGGCGAACACGGATCTGCTCCTCACCCTCGTGGACGCAGAGCGTTGGGACGACGTCCTCGTCGGCGCGCGGCGCTTCACCCGCGTCAGCGGTGGGCACCCGAACGGCCTTCTCCTGGCTGCCCTGGCGCTTCACCGACTCGACCGGACGGTCGAAGCCGAACCGCTCTTCGAGGCTGCGCTCGCCCGGATGGACCAACCGCTCGCCGATCAGCTCTCGTACGTCGGCTACCTCCTCGAGGGCTCCGAGCTCACGTGGTACCGCCGCGCCGCTTCGGACGAGCGCCGGGACTGGGAGCACGACTTCTGGGCGGAGCGCGACCACCGGCCCGATACCGAGGTCAACGAGCGTTGGGTCGAGCACATGGCGCGCACGACCGTGGCCTCGTTCCGCTTCGGTAGCGTCTTTGGCGACGCACCCGAGGTATGGGTACGTTTCGGAGGACCGACCACCATCCACGTCGTCGAGGATGGCTCGGGGCGACTGACCGAGTTCTGGGACTACGGCAGTGGGCCGGACATCACCTTCGTGCGATGGAAGTCGTCGAAGCGGACGGACCTCACGCCTGAAGGACGGGCCTACGTCGACGACCTGGGGAATATCTTTCCTCCACAGTGATCAAAAAAAATCTTGCGGACGTCGACCTCACGGCGCTCCGCGGACGTACCGTCGTCGTGCGCGCGGACCTCAACGTGCCCCTCGACGACGGTCTCATTTCCGACGACCAGCGCATCGAGGCGTCCCTGCCGACTCTTCGCGCTCTCCGTGAAGCCGGTGCTCGAACGGTCGTCATCTCCCACCTCGGGCGCCCCAAGGGGAGCCCGAATCCGGCCTTTACACTGGCGCCCGTGGCCCGCCGTCTCGGAGAGCTTCTCGAGACGAGCGTGACCTTCGTGCCCCACACCCGCGGGGAAGCCGTTTCCGCGGCGGTCCAGGAGTTGGACGACGGGGACGTCGCCCTCCTCGAGAACTCCCGCTTCGAGCCGGGTGAGACGTCGAACGACGCCGCTCTGGCCGCGGAATGGGCGTCGCTGGGCTCACTCTACGTCAACGACGCCTTCGGTACGGCGCACCGGGCTCACGCATCCACCGAGGGGGTCGCCCGGGCTGTCCGCGAGGCCGGAGGCGAAGCGGTCGCTGGGCATCTGCTGGCCAAGGAGCTTCGTTTTCTCGAGGAGTCGCTCCGCGATCCAGAACGCCCGTTCGTCGCCATTGTCGGAGGTGCGAAGATCTCGTCGAAGATCGACGTCATTTCGGCCCTGCTGCCCCGGGTCGACCGCCTCCTCATCGGTGGCGCGATGGCCAACACCTTCTTCCGTGCGCTCGGTCTCGACACCGGTGAGTCGCTCGTCGAGGAAGACGCCGTCGGGACGGCGGCCGAGATCCTCGAGCAGGGCGGGGACCGGCTGGTCCTGCCCGTCGACTGTGTCGTGGCCTCGGAGCTCTCGGCGGACGTGGACGCAAGGGATGTCGACCGGGCCGACGTCCGGGGCACCGACAAGATCTTCGACATGGGGCCCCGCTCGCGGGCCGAGTACGCTCGGATCACCCGGGCGGCCCGGACGATCGTATGGAACGGCCCGATGGGGGTCTTCGAAGTCTCGCCCTTCGATCGGGGCACGGTCGACGTGGCACTGGCCGTGGCCGACGCGTGCGACGACGGCGCGATCGGAGTCCTCGGAGGAGGGGACTCGGCCGCCGCCGCGGAGCGTGCCGGCGTCGTGGAGCGGCTGACCCACGTGTCCACGGGAGGGGGCGCCAGCCTGGAGCTCCTGGCTGGCGCCGAACTGCCCGCCGTGCTCTCGCTCACCAACGCCCGCTGAAGGAGTCGGAATGGCCGTCATCGCTGGAAACTGGAAGATGCACCACGGGCCGGAAGAGGTCCGGGGCTTCTTCGAAAAGCTGGACATCTTCGACGTCCCGGCTTCGTCGGAACTCATCATCTTCCCCCCCGCCGTGTCCATCACCACCGCCGTTCAGGCGCCCGATCGGGACCCGCGGGTCATGATCGGCGTGCAGAACGTTCACTGGGAGGCTCTCGGCGCCTTCACCGGGGAGACATCGTCGTTGATGGCGGCCGAGGCGGGCGCGACGTTCGCCCTCATCGGCCATTCGGAGCGCAGGCACGTCTTCGGTGAAACCGACGAGGAGACGGCCAGGAAGGCCGCGGCCATCGTTGCGGCCGGGCTCACCCCGGTCTTGTGCGTCGGGGAGACGCTGGACGAGAGGCGGGCGGGCGCGGTCGACGCGGTGATCCTGCGCCAGCTGGACGCCGCGCTCGATCACCTGTCGAAGGGGAGTGGCCGCTTCCTCCTGGCCTACGAACCGGTCTGGGCCATCGGGACCGGTGAGACCGCCACACCGGCGGATGCCTCGGCGGCCCACGCGACCCTGCGTGGGCGGTTGGAGGAGGTGCTCGGCGTGTCGAAGGCCGCGCGCGTCCCGATCCTCTACGGCGGGAGCGTCAAACCGGAGAACGCCGCCGAACTGCTCGCCGCACCCGATGTGGACGGTGTCCTGGTCGGGGGTGCCAGCCTCAAGCCCGAGTCCTTCGCGGCCATCGCGGCGGCGAGCGGCTGAGGGGCCTCCAAGCCCCGACGTTGACAGGGTTTCCGGCCTCTCCGACGTTTATCCTCCCACCCGAACGAAGTTGGCTACGATGTACGGATTTCTCCTGTTCGTCCTGATTCTGGACGGGCTCTTCTTGTCGGTCGTGATCCTGCTCCAGGCGGGCAAGGGCGGCGGCCTCGCCGCCGTTGGTGGCGGTGGTGGTACGATGGCCGACGGTGTGCTCGGCGGACGTCAGGCGACCACCGTGCTCACGCGTGCCACGTGGGGAGCGGGCGCGGCCTTCATGATCCTCGCGCTCGTCCTCTCGATCATGTCGTCGCGCGCCAGCGCCCCGACATCCGTGATTCAGGTCGATGCCCCGACCGCCGCTCCGGCGCCGGTGCTGCCGGGCCTCGGGGACGAGCCCGCTGCGGCCGAACCGGGCGCCGCAGCCGGGAACGAAGGGAACGAGGGAAACTGATCCCTTGAACCGCGACAGCGCGGACTCACACGGACTGGGGCGTTCCGAGCTCCACGACCTCTATCGAGCCCTCTGCCTCACACGTGCGGCGGAGGAGCGGCTCGAGCTGTTGCAGAAGCAGGGTCACGTGACCGGCGGCCTGTATCGGTCCCTCGGTCAGGAGGCCGGCGCGGTCGGGGCGGCTTTCGCCCTGCGCCGCCGGCGTGACGGAACGGGTGACTTCCTCGCCCCGACGGTGCGAGCTGCCGGAGCGCTCTTCCTGTTCGGCGGTGAGCTGGTCGACTTCTTCCGACAATACATGGCCCGCGGTACCGGTCCGACTCGGGGCCGTGAAGCGAACGTACACTGGTTCGACTTCACCCGGGGCTTCGTCGGGCCCGTCTCCCCGCTCGGCACGATGATCGAGGTCATGGCCGGCATCACGCTGTCGTTCAAGATGAAAGGCGAGGACCGGGTGGGGATGGTCTTCTACGGTGACGGCGCATCGTCGACCGGGGCCTGGCACGAAGGGCTGAACTTCGCCGCCGTGCAGGAGTGCCCGCTGATCCTGATGGTCGAGAACAACCAGTGGGCGTTCTCGACGCCGACCCACAAGAACACACGGGTCGAGAGCTTCACCGAGAAGGGCCCGGGGTACGGGATCGCTGCCGAGTCGGTCGACGGCACCGACATCCTGGCGGTGTTCGACGCCGTCCGCCGCGCCGCCGCGCTGGCCCGTGCCGGGCACGGTGCCCGGATGGTCGAGCTGCGCTACTTCCGACGCCGTGGCCACGCGCAGCACGATCCCCAGGACTACGTCGACCCCGACGAGATCGCCAAGTGGGAGCGGCGAGATCCACTCGACCTCTTCCGCGCCCGCATGATCCGAAACGACTGGGCCAGCAGCAACGAACTGACCCGCATCGAGCAGGAAGAGTTCGAGCGATGCCGCCTGGCGGCGGAGCAGGCCATCGGTGAGCCGTTCCCCGAGGCCGAAGACGCCGCGCTCGACGTGTACACCGACGTGCATGTCGATCGCCCGTGGACCCGAGCCCCCGACCCGACGACACGCCGAGGTGTCCCGGCATGACCGAGAGCGAGATCCCCGAGCACCTCCTGAAGACGAAGCGGGGAGAACCCGTCACCTTCCT
>JAUIKL010000088.1 GCA_030430625.1 Gemmatimonadota bacterium | reverse complement strand
ACTGGAAGGCGTGGACCAACTCGTGTCCGAGGACGTGATCGGTGTCCCAGTACGACCCGGTCAACGGCATGATGACGCGGTTCTTCAGGGACTCGGTGACACCCCCGGTCCCCTCACCGATGAAGCCGGAGAGGGTGTTGGTCTGCTGGAAGTCCGGGTGGTCGGCGTAGAGGATGACCGGCTTCGGCGCCTCGAACTCGTGCTGGAACGTCCGCGCGAGCCGCTCGTACCAGCGCTCACCCATTCGGATGGCGTCCATGACGCCGTCCTCTTCTTCCGGGTAGTAGTGCCAGTTGAAGTGGTCGGACGACAGGATATGGAAGTCGAAGTCGTCGAACTGGACCTTGTTGCGACCGAAGTACTGACCCTCGGCGTCGACCGGGAGTACCGAGACCGCGAGTGCGGCGAGAGCCGCCCCGAGGGGCAGCCGCCGTAGCCCGACCGAAAAAACCGGCTTCTTCATCTAGACCTCATCTCTGGATAGTCCGCCACCCGCCCCATGTCTCTTACGACGATCGGGATGCGCCGAATTGCACAGTGGCGTAGCGGTCCGTGTTCAACCTACCTCCGGCGCGGCCCACTCCACCAATGCCTTCGCAAGACACGTCGGGAAGGAGGCGGTTCCACTCGACTCGGGTGACGGCCCGGGTTCTATTGCTCCGAGCCGCTACTCCGAGCCGCGCCTGCTGCGGCCCGACCTCCTACCGACTTCTACGCCATGACCCGACGCGTACTTTCCGCCGCCGCCGTGCTGGCGGTGCTGGGTTGCTCTTCCGATACCCCCGAGACGTTCGAAGTGACTCTTTCGTCAAATCGGACCCCCGCGGGCCTCCACAGTGGAGAGCCGTTTCTGTCGGCCGCCGACGGGAGGGTGTACATGAGTTGGCTCGAAAGGACCGACGAATCCACGGCCGAGGCCGGGCACGACCTCTCCCTTTCGGTGTGGGACGGCGGAGATTGGTCGGCTCCGACGACGGTCCGGCAGAGCGATCGCTTCTTCGTGAACTGGGCCGACTTCCCCTCCGTGCGCCCCGGGCCGGGCGGTACACTCTGGGCGCACTGGTTGGAGCGGGGCGACCAGGGCGGGTACGACTACGGTGTCAGGGTCGTGCACTCCCTCGACGGTGGGGCCACATGGTCGGAGCCGTGGACCCCACACGACGACGAATCGCCGACGGAGCACGGCTTCGTGTCGATGGTGGCAGGCGAGTCCGAGGTCGGCTTCGTCTGGCTCGACGGCCGCAACTTCGCGGCGCGACCGGATGGCACGGCGGGCAGCCGGGAGATGACGCTCCGATATCGGACGACCGGTGCCGGGGGTGAGGTCGGCGCCGAGGTCGAGTTGGACGGGAAGGTGTGCGATTGCTGTCAGACGGCTGCGGCCATGACGAACGCCGGACCGGTCGTCGTCTACCGGAACCGCACCGATGACGAGATCCGCGACATCTACATCACCCGTCACGTCGAGGGGACGTGGGAGGCGGGCGCGCCGGTTCACGACGACGGGTGGCACATCGAAGGCTGTCCCGTGAACGGCCCGGCCGTCGCCGCCCGTGGCGACGATGTCGTCGTCGCCTGGTTCACCGGGGCGGGGAACGTGGCCCGAGCCAAGGTCGCCTTCTCGTCCGACGGAGGGGGCACCTTCTCGGAGCCCGTCGTCATCGATGACGGGAATCCGGCCGGACGGGTGGACGTCCTCATGCGTGACGACGGTTCCGCCCTCGTGAGTTGGATCGAGCGCACCGCCGGAGGGGACGACTCCGACACCGAGCGTGCGGAGGTCCGCCTTCGGAGGGTGCGGCCCGATGGAACCGCCTCACCGAGCCGTGTGTTGAGCGCGTCGACGGCAGCTCGGGCCAGTGGCTTCCCCCGGATGGTGGACTCCGGTCATGGCTCCTACCTCCTGGCATGGACCGATGCGTCCGAGGAGTGGACCCGGGTTCAGGTGACGGAATTCACGTTGGACGAAGGGGAGTGACGATGATGTCGACATGGTCGAAGGCGAAGCGGTTCTGGAGCGTGGCGACGATCGGAATCGTCGCGGCCGGTTGTGCGATCGAAGGGGACGGCCCCCCGGCTGTCGGGGAGCCCGCGCCCTCGTTCGCGGCCATGACGCTCGACGGCCGTGAGGTCACGCTGGAGTCCCTGCGAGGACAGGTCGTCCTGCTGAACCTCTGGGCGACCTGGTGCGGTCCCTGCCGGGAGGAGACGCCCTACCTTCAGGAGGTCTACGAGGAGCATCGCGACCAGGGCTTCCAGATCGTCGGGATCTCGATGGACACCGGTGACGCCGCCGCCGACGTGGCGATGTTCGTGGAGGAGTACGATGTGTCGTACACGATTCTCCACGACGGTACGATGCAGCCGATGGACACGTATCACGTACTCGGCCTGCCGGCGACCTTCCTCCTCGATCGTGAAGGGGTTCTCCGGTGGGTTCGCTACGGGCCCATTCCCGAGAACGATCCGAACTTCCTGAGCGCGCTGGAGGACGTCCTGTCGTGACGAGCGCCAGTGAAGTCGACCCCTCCACGGTCGAGACCCCCGTCGGTGTCGTCGACCTCGAGCGGGTTCGTGCGAACGCGCGACGGGTGGCGGCGTACGCCGCCGAGCACGGTTTGGCCTGGCGCCCGCACATCAAGACGCACAAGTCGCTCACGATCGGGCGGATCCAACTCGAAGCGGGCGCGACCGGACTGACGGTGGCCACCTTGCGGGAGGCCGAGGTCATGTCGGAACTGACCGACGACCTGCTGCTCGCGTATCCGCAGATCGGCCCGACCAGGCTGGAGCGTCTCGCCGCCCTGGCGGCGCGGGTCGACATCAAGGTCGCGCTGGACTCGGTCGACGTCCTGGAGCCGTTGGCCGCTGCGATGGTCGGCGCGGGCGTGCGGGTCGGCGTCCTGGTCGAGCAGGACGTCGGCATGGGACGGGTCGGGGTCCAGGGCCCGGAGGAGGTCGTTGCCCTCGCCCAGCGGGCCACCGACCTGGAGGGTGTCGACTTCCGAGGCGTGCTCCTGTACCCGGGCCACATCCGCGGCAGGCCCTCCGACCAGGACGACGGGTTGAGCGCCGTCTCGGATCAGGTCGGGAAGACCCTGGAGGCGCTCGAAACGGCGGGCTTGTCGCCTTCGATCGTGTCCGGCGGTTCGACCCCTACTCTGTGGGGAAGCCACAAGGTGCGGGGTCTTACGGAGATCCGATCGGGGTCGTGCATCTATTTCGATCGTGAAGGGCTGGACCTCGGGGTCGCCGAGTCCTCCAACGTTGCGTATTCGGTGCTGGCCACCGTCGTTTCGACCTCGGTGCCGGGGCGGGCGGTGGTGGACGCGGGTTCCAAAGCCCTCGCCAAGGAGGCGCGGGGGGGAGCCGGCTACGGGATTCTGGCCGACCATCCCGAGGTCGTCGTCGTCGGGCTGTCCGAAGAGCACGGTGTACTCGACATCGAGGGGACGGACTGGGCACCGGTGATCGGAGAGCGCGTGCGCATCATTCCGAACCACGTATGTGTATCGGTCAACTTGAACGACCACCTCGTGGCCCGCGACGGCTCGACCTGGCGGACGATGCCCCTCGAGGGGCGGGGACGGGGGCGCTGGTCTCGATGAACGCGCGCAGGGCCCGGGCGCTGCTCGACGCCGAGCCCCGGGTTCTGGTGATCGGAGACCTGATGCTCGACCGGTACGTCCGCGGAACCGTCGATCGGGTGTCACCGGAGGCGCCTGTTCCTGTCGTCCGTGTCCTCGACACCGACCACGGGCTCGGCGGCGCGGCCAACGTTGCCGCGAATCTCGTCGGTGTGGGCGCCCGAACCTCGGTCATCGGTGTGGTCGGCTCGGATGCGTCGGGCGCCGAGCTCACCGAGGGGCTCCGGCAACTTGGGGCGAACACCGTCGGGCTCCTGACGGATCCGGAGCGCCCCACGACGACCAAGACCCGTCTCACCGCCGCCCGGCACCAGGTCGCCCGCTTCGATGAGGAGAGTGACACCCCGATCACAGGGGACGTCGAGCAGAGGGTGGTCGAGGCTGTTCGGGAGGGCGCCACGAAGTGTGATGTCATCGTCGTGGAGGACTACGACAAGGGCGTGCTCACCCCCGCCGTCGTCGACGCCGCGATGGCCGCTGGCCAGGCCATCGGGGCGCCCATCGTGGTCGATCCGAAGCGTCGCAACTTCTTCGCCTACGGCGGCGCGACGGTATTCAAGCCCAACGAGCGCGAACTGCGGGAGGCCCTCGGCGAGCCGGTGCGAGCGGCCGACGTCGGCTGGATGGAGCGCGCCCACCGGCGGGTCGGCGCCCGCCACCTGCTCCTGACCCGCGGCGCCGACGGTATGGCGCTCTTCGACGAAGACGGTCTCGCGCTCCTCCCCGCCGCGACTCGTGAGGTGTACGACGTCTCGGGCGCGGGGGACACGGTGACCGCACTGCTCGCCGTCGCGCTGGCGGGAGGCGCGACGGCCCGGGAAGCGGCCGAGTTGGCCAACGCGGGCGCCGCACTGACGGTAGGTCGCCCCGGGGTTTCCCCCGTCGCTCGCCAGGACCTCTTGTCCGCGCTCCCGACCGAGGACGCGGAGTTGTCACACACCGATCCGGACCATCGTTCTTCCACCGATGCCAGGAGGCATTCGAGATGACCGTACTTCAGCCTGTTCACACCGACGACGCTCCCGCCGCGATCGGCCCCTATGCCCAGGCCATCGTGACCGACGGCTGGGTGTTCTGCTCGGGGCAGATCCCCATCGATCCCGCAACGGGTCAGCTCCTGAACGGGTCGGTCGAGGAGCAGACCGAACTCGTTCTGAAGAATCTGCGAGCGGTCCTCGAGGCGGCCGGGTCGGCCATGGATCTGGTGGTGAAGACGACCGTCTTCCTCTCCGACATGAACACCTTCGCGGAGATGAACGGAGTCTACGCGCGGCACTTCGGGGACCATCGGCCCGCGCGCGCCGCGGTCCAGGCCGGGGCCCTGCCGAAGTTCTGCGATGTCGAGATCGAGTGCGTGGCCAGGGTGCGCTCTGACTGAGGAATCGCGAGGAATGGCGGGACTTTCGGGTGATTTGTTGCGGATGGTTCACCCGTCCCGTACCTTGCCGTCAACACTTTTTGAGAGTCGTGAGTCCGTGCGTTCCTTAGTAGGCTGTAGGAGAAGTCGGGGCGTCCGGTAGGGTGGTGGGGTGGTGGAGGGCCAAGCTGCACCCTTCGGGGGTCGAGGTTCGACCCCCAGCAGTTCATAGAGGGTGATTCCCCAACAGTCCAACCCCAGCTGGGAGGACGGACATGACGTCAACCGCGTCAGAACGTCTCACATCCGGCATGCTTCGCGGAGGCCTCGTCTTGGCCCTCGCGGCGCTGCTCGGATGGGCACCGGCACCGATTGCAGCCCAGAGTACGGGCACGTTGGTCGGTACGGTCCGGGATGCTGCGTCGCAGCGTCCCCTCGAGGCGGTCCAGGTGTACATCGGCGGTACCGGTATCGGTGCCCTGACGAACGCCGCGGGTCGCTTCCTTCTACTCAACGTTCCGGCCGGCGAGCACCCGCTCGTTGCCGAGATCGTCGGGTACCGGTCCGGATCGCAGACCGTTACGGTCGGCGCCGGACAGTCGGTCGTTGCCGACTTCGCGCTCGAGCAAACCGCAATCACGCTGAACGAGATCGTCGTCACCGGAGCCGGTGTCGCGACCGAGAAGCGGAAGCTCGGTAACACGATCGCGACACTCGACGCCGCCACGCTCGACAACGCCCCGATCGCCGACTTCAGTCAGATGATCGCGGGTCGTGAGCCTGGCGTCGTCGCCCTGCCTTCGTCCGGGTATACCGGTGAAGGTGCGAAGATCCGCATCCGCGGTTCCTCTTCGCTTTCGCAGCTCAACGAGCCGATCATCTACGTCGACGGTATCCGTGTCGACCGGTCGGCCGTCGATGCGAACAACGGCCAGGGTAACCCGAGCCGTCTCGACGACATCCCGCCGGAGTCGATCGAGCGCGTCGAGATCCTCAAGGGTGCCGCCGCAGCGACGCTGTACGGCACCGAGGCTTCGAACGGCGTGATCCAGGTCTTCACGAAGCGTGGTAGCGCAGGTGCGCCGCGCTTCACGGCCCAGGCCGACTGGTCGGGGATCTCGGTTCCGACGAACCGGATGCTCCCGATCGCCGACTACATCGGTCGCGACTGTGACGAGGTCGACTGCACCGGCGCCGACGACGCGGCGACGCTCGCGGAGATCCAGGGCCGGATGCAGCAGCGCTTCGGCATCTCGCCGGGTGCGTTCGAGCCGTTCGAGCAGGACCTCATGCCCGAGGTGCTCTCCACGGGCTTCGGCCAGATCTACGCGGCCTCCGTCACGGGTGGTTCCGACGCGTTCCAGTACTTCGTGTCGGGTCGCCTGACCAAGGAAGACGGTCCGTACAACCCGCAGCAGAACTTCCCCGAGGAAGACGCGCTCGAGGTCGAAACGGACACGAACCGTCGCGCGGGCTTCACCTCGAACTTCACGGTGATCCCGAACCAGAAGATCCGTGTGGGCATCTCGACGCTCTACTCGGACATGGAGCACCACACGCCGGACAACGGCAACAACATCTACGGCGTGTTCTCGTCGCTGATCATGACGCAGCTCCGCCGCGCCACGCCGCAGGCGGAAGCGGGCGTTCCCGGTTCGAACTACTACGGGAACCCGGCGTTCGCGACGACGCGTGAGAACATGTACCAGCTGAACTTCGTCAACTCCCAGCACTTCGCCGGGTCGACGAACATCGGCTTCACGCCCACCGACATGTTCCGTCTCGACGGTACCTTCGGTGTGGACTTCACGTCGGACGACGCGGTGAGCTTCCGTCCGTACGCCTGGAACGTCGACGGCTTCTCCGGTTCTTCGCCGGACGGAAACCGCAACGTCGAGGAGTACCGGAGCCGTGAGGTCACGGCCGACATCAAGGGTTCGCTGATCAACGAGTTCGGCACCCGCATCGAGAACACCTTCCTGTTCGGTGGTCAGGGCTTCATGCGCCAGAACCAGCGTGCGGGTGGTAGCGGTGACACCTTCCCGGGCCCCGGCCTCGAAACCCTCTCCGCTCTGGCGAACGAGGGCTCCTTCGAGTCGTGGACGCGGGTGACGCAGCTCGGTGGGTACCTGCAGGACCAGGTCGGCATCGACGACTGGGTCTTCGTGACCCTCGGTGGTCGCTGGGACGCCAACTCGGCGTTCGGTGAGGACTTCTCCACCGCCTTCTATCCGAAGGCCTCGATCTCGATCGTTCCGAGCCAGGGGCTCGGCTGGGAGAACGACACCTTCTCGACGTTCCGCGTCCGCGGTGCGATCGGTCGGTCCGGCCTCCAGCCGTCTGCTTTCGCGAAGTTCACGACGTACTCGCCGGCGCCGTCCGAGGAGGGCCCGGGTGTCGAGCCGTCGAACCTCGGTAACGACGCCCTCCAGCCCGAGGTCTCCACGGAGTGGGAGATTGGAACGGAGCTGGGCCTGTTCAACGACCGGTGGTCGGTGGACGCGACGTACTGGGACCGCAAGGTCACGGACGCCATGGTTTCCCGTCAGTTCTCGGTCACGGGTGGCTTTACCGCCGAGCAGCTCGTCAACATCGGTGAACTCTCGGGCTCCGGCCTGGAGTTGAGCGTCCGCGGTTCGCTCCTCCAGCAGGAGAACCTCTCGCTCAACGTCTTTGCCAACGGTGCCTACCTGAAGGAAGAGATCACGAGCATGGGTGGCGCTCCGCCGCTCAAGACCGGTGGTTCGTACACGCGGTACCGGAACTACCTCCTCGAGGGCTACACGCCGGGTGCCTTCTTCGGCGCCGAGGTGGCCGACCTCGACATCCCGCTGAACCTCGACGGCTCGTGCACGGAGCCGACCGAGGCCGACGCGCTCGCGTACTTCTCGCAGCCGCGCAGCCCGAGCGACTTCAAGCCGCTCGCGGTCGGTAACAGCGACTTCGGTACGCCGGACGGCAGCCTCGCTTCGCACAACTGCGGCAGCGGTCTGCTCGACAGCTACCTCGGCAAGCCCACGCCGGACTGGGCCGGTTCCTTCGGCTTCAACATGGCGTTTGCCGGCAACTTCGAGTTGAACACGCTCTTCGAGTACAAGCAGGGGATCCAGAACCAGGACCTCTCCGGCATGTTCCGTCGTGCGAACGCGGTCATCGGCCGCAACACGCCGCGATCCGCCGAGCTGGGCGCCATTCTCGGCGACCCGTCATCGTCCGCGCAGCAGCGTCTCGACGCCGCGATCGCGTGGGCGCGTGAGATCGAGGGTCTCGCACCGATGGCCGGCATGAACGGCATCTTCGATGCCTCCATGATCCGGTGGCGTGAGCTCTCCCTGACGTACCGCGTTCCGGCGAACCTCGTGGAGGGCTGGGGCCTTTCGACGGCCACGGTCAACCTCGGTGCGCGGAACCTGCACATGTTCCTGTTCGGTGACTACACGGGTATGGACCCGGAGACCAACGTTCAGGGACGCTGCAACGGCGGACTCGACTGCAACTTCCTCAGCTCGACCGAGGGTTGGAGCATCCCGATTCCGCGTCGCTTCACGCTCTCGACCCGCATCACCTTCTAAGGAGACTTGACGATGAAGAATCGAATCAAAGCTCCGGTGGCTGCGGTTGCTGCGGTGTTCGTCCTCTCGGGCTGCAACCTGCTCGACGTGGACAACCCGAACAGCCTGGTCGAGGAGTCCATCCGGTTGCAGGCCGCCGCCAACGGCGTGGCCAACGGATCACTACAGCTGGCCGGTGAGGCCATCTCCGGCGCGTGGGAACTCCCCGCCGTCATCTCCGACGAGCTCTTCTGGATCGGCTCGCGGGATGCGTGGGGACAGCTCGATCAGGGCTTCGTTTCCAACGCGGAGAACGAGTTCACGGACGGTCGTTTCCCGGCTCTGGGGCGGGCAGTCTGGATGTCCCAGAACGCCGTGGAGATTCTGGAAGGGCACTTCGCCGAGGGTGGAGACGCCTTCCAGACGGACTATGGGCGGGCGCTCATGTTCCGCGGCATGATCCTCATGGTGACGGCCGAGTTGCAGGAGGACATGACGTTCTCCTACAAGATGGTCGACGGTCCTCCGGTCAGCAGCGGAAACGCCGCGATCGGGTCCGAGGGTCAGCACCCCGTCGGTTCGATGGTGGCCGTGATGGATCTGGCCATCCAGTCGTTCACCGACGCCATCACGCAGTTCAACGCGCAGGGTGAGAGTGCCCTCGCGACGAACGCGCGCGCCATGCGTGCACGGGCGTACCAGTCCCGTGTGATCATGCAGAACCGGGGCACGGTCGGAGGCGCGCTCGCGTCTCCGAACGCCGCGGCCGATGCAGCCGCTGTTCTGGCAGACGTGTCGGGCGACTGGTCGTTCGATCTGACCTACACGGCCGCCTCCGCGTCCTGCACCATGTGCGGGAACGTGAACGACCGGAAGGAGAACCAGATCGACCTGTCGCTGATCACGGTGAACGACTCGAACGATCCGACGGGTATCAACCTGATGGATCCGCTCACGGGCGCCGACGACCTCGCGCTCATCGGGCGACTGAACCAGTTCAAGGGCGGGGACTTCACCGACGCCGGTGGAGCGACCCAGTACGCCCCGCTGACGGTGGTCTCAGAGCGGTTGCTTCAGTTGATCATCGCGGAGGACGCCCTGGCGAACTCCGACGGCCCTGGCTTCGAGGCCGCGATCAACGCCATTCGTGACCTCGACAACTCCGACGCTGCGTACGACTACGCGGCGGCCGGGGACGAGGTGGCCATCCTGCAGCACACCCGCCGGGTGAACACGCTCCTCATGGGGCTGCGCCTGCAGGACATGTACCGTTGGGGGCTCGCCCCCGGAACCGAGTCCGATCCGGGTGCCCGTTGGGCGCCGCAGGGTGAGGCGGTCACGGCGCCCGGTACGATGCTTCCGATCGCGATCATCGAGGTCCGCGCGAACTGCTATCTGAACGGGCGGGGATGCGAAGGCTGATCGGATCGAATCGATCGAGTAGGTCGTAGTACAGCAGTAAGTAGGAGGCAGGCGCACCCGTACTCCGTGCGGGTGCGCCTCGCCTTTATTCAGCAATCAACGGGACGCTGCGATGAAACCGAACATTCGTCTGACGCTCTTCTTCCTCCTCGTCGTTGCAGCGGGGTGCTCCCTCTTCGAAGATCAGAGCCCCGAGACTCTGAGCTTCCGCCTGGAGGGGTCGGCAGGTACGCAGGTGCTCGCCATCTACTCGACAGCCTTTATCGCCGGCCTGACCGAAACGGGAGGGACGGAGGTCCGGGTCTTCTCGTCCGACTCGGTGCTGCACACACTGCCGATCGACACGGTGTTCGACATCGCCGTGGACCGGCAGTTCTTCGTCCAGATCGAGCCGGTCGACACGGTCGATGTCGACGCACGCGTGGACATCGACGGTCGGAACGTCCTCGACTCCGAGGGCTTCATCTTCCCGGACTCGCCCTGGCGCTACGTGTACCAGTTCAACCAGCGCCTGACCGAAGTGGTCGAGGTGATCCTGTGACCCGGGGCTCGATGTGGATCGGTGCGGCCCTGGTCGCGGCGGTGGGGATGTCCGGATGCCACACGTACACGCCGGTGTCCACACCGACACCGGGATCGAC